>NZ_JAAAYH010000143.1:0-19403 GCF_018035285.1 Streptomyces sp. MK37H
TGGGTGTGGCCGCTGTCTGTCGCCGGAGGCGGGAGCGTCGGCCGCCATCTGTCACCGGGGACGGGCGGCGGCGGGACAAGCCGGGTGCCCCGGCCATCTGCTCGCGATCAGGCGGGTGGGGCGCCCGCGCCTCAGGCCCCGGGACCGGTGGCGGCCGACGTGCGGCGGAGGACGCGGAGTGAGCGGGTGGCGGAGATCTCGGTGAACGCGCCGGAGGCGAGCGCGCGGCGGTAGATCCGGTACGGCGCCTGGCCGCCGTCGGCCGGATCGGGGAAGACGTCGTGGATCACCAGCAGCCCGCCCGGCGCGATATGCGGCGCCCAGCCCTCGTAGTCGGCGCTCGCGTGCTCGTCGGTGTGTCCGCCGTCGATGAACACCAGCCCGACCGGCTTCCCCCACACCGCCGCGACCTGCGGGGACCGCCCGACCATGGCGATGACGTGGTCCTCGAGGCCCGCCCGGTGGAGGGTGCGGCGGAAGGTGGGCAGCGTGTCCATCCGCCCCACCTCGGGGTCGACCACGTCCGGGTCGTGGTACTCCCAGCCCGGCTGCTGCTCCTCGGAGCCCCGGTGGTGGTCCACGGTCACGGCGACCGTCCCCGCCGCGCGGGCGGCGTCGGCCAGCAGGATCGTGGAGCGCCCGCAGTACGTGCCGATCTCCACCAGCGGCAGCCCCGGCGCCGCCGCCCGCACGGCCGCGGCATACAGGGCGAGCCCCTCGTCCAGCGGCATGAAGCCCTTCGCCGCCTCGAAGGCGTCGAGCACGGTGCGGTCGGGGGCCGCGGGCACGGCGGCGGCAGCAGACTGAGTCACCCGCTCATCCTGCCGCACCGCCACCGGCCCGCGGCGCCCGGGGCCATGGCCCCTTGGCGGGTGCCACCAGGGAAGTACTAGGGTCCGTCTTCAAAGATCGTCGTGTGGTGGATCATGGTCGCGTGATACGTCGCCATGAACTCAGCGATCAGGAGTGGGAGTTACTCGCTCCGCTGATACCGCGGGCCGCCACGGGGCGGCCGCCAGGGTTCGGCCGGGAGGCATACCGTCGACGCAACACCGTCACCTCCTGCGAAGCGGCGGTCACACTCGCATCATTCCTGCTCTGGGCAAGATCCGTTTGAAGACGGACCCTAGGTGTGGAAGACAAGGAGTTGGGCAGGACCCTGATTCTGCTCCTGATCACAGCCGGAGCAGCGGGGTCCGGTAACCACTACCGCCCTTGGACGACGAGTACGGAGCGGTGAGCAATGAGCATGACCGGCGGCACCGGCAACACCGGCAACACCAGTGGTCGCTACCTCATCCGGGGTGACTACTACGACGAACATCTCACGGAACGGCAGCTGACCGACACCGTCACGATCGTGTGGGGCTCTGTGGGCCTGGTCTTCGGCGTGTTGATCGGAATGGGGTTGTCGTCGCTCTTCGGGCTGTCGACCGTATTCCGCGTCGTGCTGGTCACTGCACTGGTCCTCGTCGTCGGTGGGGGCACCGCATGGATCGCGCGCCGGATAGCGCGGCGCGGAACGGAGGACAAGCGGGTTGCAGAGTTCCTCGCGGAGTACGGAAGCGCGGAGAGCGACAGCGCCGACAGCGCCGACAGCGCCGACAGCGATACGCAACGGGACGCTGAGCGATGAGTAGCCGTGGCGGCCTGCGCTCTTCGGGCTCGGCTTCGTCACTGCCCTGTCGAATACCACCTCGCCGCCGATGCCCGCTGCCGGCCCCTCGCGTTCGTTCTCACCGCCGGACAAGCCGGTGATGCGCCTGCCTTCACCGAGGTCATGGTCCGCCTGCGCGTTCCCCGTCGGCGAGGACGTCCCCGCACCAGGCCGGACCTGGTCCTGGCCGACAAGGCGTACTCCTCCCGCGCGATCCGCGAGCACCTACGCAGACGCGGCATCCGCACGGTGATTCCGGAACGGGCCGACCAGCAGGCCAACCGGCGGCAGCGCGGACAGGCGGGCGGCAGACCGCCGGCCTTCGACCGCGAGACCTACAAGCAGCGCAACACGGTCGAGCGGTGCATCAACCGCCTGAAGCAGTGGCGCGGCATCGCCACCCGCTAGGAGAAGACCGCCACCATCTACCTGGCCGGACTCCACATCGCGGGCATCTTCCTATGGTCCGCCCGCTGATCCAAACGAAAGCGCCTAAGAGATTCCGCGGGTAGAGGGCAAGGCGTCATGGTCGACGGGCTGGCCGTGTGTCCCAGCGTTGGCTGGTCCAGTCGTAGCCCGCGTCAAGGCGTACCGTGACCGCGGCCGCGGGGAGCGCACAGATCATGCAGTTGCGCGCGACCGCCCGCAAGCACCGTCGGGCCCACCACCGGGCTGTGAAGGCCGGGGCCAAGGACTCGTCGAAGGCCCGGCGGTAGCCCGGACTACCGGGAGCCCGCCACAGGGCGCGACTTGTAGAAGGACTCCTCCAGGTAGGCGGCCTCGTGCGGCTGGTAGGGCTCCTCCAAGTAGGCGGCCTCGTCTTCGTCGAGTTCGACGTCCACCGCGGCGACCGCGTCGGCCAGCTGGGCCGGCTTGGTGACCCCGACGATGGGCGAGGTCACGGCCGGGTTGCGCATGACCCAGGCCAAGGCGACCTGGGCCGGGGACAGACCCCGCTTGCCCGCGATCTCGTGGACGCGCTCGGCCACTGCCTGGTCCCCGTCGCGGTAGAGGATCTTGCCGCCCTCGTCGGTCTCGGCACGCGCCGTGGCGGTGTCCCGGGCCCGCGTCAGCCTGCCCCTCGCCAGCGGGCTCCACGGGATCACGCCGATGCCCTGGTCGGCGCAGAGCGGGAGCATCTCCCGCTCTGCTTCTCGGTGGATGAGGTTGTAGTGGTCCTGCATCGACACGAACCGGGTCCAGCCGTTCAGGTCAGCCAGGTACAGGGCCTTGGCGAACTGCCAGGCGTACATGGAAGAGGCTCCGATGTAGCGGACCTTCCCGGACTTGACCGCATCGTGCAGCGCCTCGAGGGTTTCCTCGATCGGGGTGTCGTAGTCCCAGCGGTGGATCTGGTACAGGTCGATGTAGTCGGTCCCCAGTCGTTTCAGGGAGGCGTCGAGCTCGGCGAAGATCGCCTTGCGGGACAGCCCGGCGCCGTTCGGGCCGGGGCGCATCCGCATCCAGACCTTGGTGGAGAGAACGACCTCCTCGCGCCGGGTGAAGTCCTTGACCGCCTGGCCGACGATCTCCTCGCTGCTTCCGGCGCTGTACCCATTGGCCGTGTCGAGGAAGTTGACGCCGCCCTCGAGGGCCTGCTTGATGATGTCCCGGCTGGCGTCCGCGCCCAGCGACCAGGGCTCGCCGCCCCGGTCCGGCTCGCCGAAGCTCATGCAGCCGAGGGTGATGGCGGAGACTTCCAGCCCGGTCGTTCCGAGTTTGATGTATCGCATGCTTCCGAAACCTAGGAGTTGGAGTGCGCGCTAACGCAAATTCGGGGGGACTACTCAGCCCCCCGACGGCAAACCGCCCTCGCGGGTCCGTCGCCACGACCGATCATCGCTCGATCACTAAGAGATTCCGCTGGTCCGGGCGGCGGTTTCGCGGCGCTCGCGACGGCGCCCCTACCCGCGGCATCTCTAATACTCCAGCAGCGTTTCGCTATCTGGCCTGGTCAGAGGCGTCGTCCGGAGTGTAGTCGGCTGGTGGTGTGTCAGGGGCGGTCTTGCCGGAGTACTAGGTCTTGCGCCCCACCCAAATGCGCGGAAATGCCGATGCGTATGACGGGTTCCGGATGCGAGCATCGCCGTCATGTCCACCCCAGCGCCCCTCCCCTCGGAAACCGCAGCCGCAGCCCGGGCCCCGCGTGCCTCGCCCCCCATGTGGGCGGTCCTGCTGGCCGCCTGCGCCGGACAGTTCCTGGTTGTGCTCGACATATCGGTGGTGAACGTCGCGCTGCCGTCGATGCGTACGGACCTGGGACTCGGCGAGACCGCGCTGCAATGGGTGGTGAACGCCTACGCGCTCACCTTCGCCGGGTTCCTGATGCTCGGCGGGCGCGCGGCCGACCTCTTCGGGCGCAAACGGGTCTTCCTCGCCGGGCTCGGGCTGTTCACCGCGGCCAGCCTGGCAGGGGGCGTCGCACAGGAGCCCTGGCAGCTGATCGCCGCCCGCGCGCTGCAGGGCATCGGCGCGGCCGTGCTCTCCCCGGCCACCCTCACCATCCTCACCACCACCTTCCCGACCGGCTCGGCCCGCAACCGGGCCATCGGCACCTGGACCGCGGTCGGCGCCGGCGGGGGTGCGGCGGGCGCGCTGGTCGGCGGTGTGCTCACCGAGTACCTGTCCTGGCGCTGGGTGCTGTTGGTCAATGTGCCGGTGGGCATCGTGGTGCTGGTGGCCGCGGCGGTGTGGCTGGCCGAGGGCCGCTCCGGGACGGCGCGGCGGCTCGACGCACCGGGCGCGGTGCTGGTCACGGCGGGTGTCGCGGCGCTCGCGTACGGCATCGTGCAGACCGAACCACACGGCTGGACCGCCGCCGCCTCGCTCGGCCCCCTGCTCACCGGGCTCGTGCTGCTCGCGGTGTTCCTGGCCGTCGAGGCACGGACCGAGGAGCCGCTGATGCCGCTGCGGCTGTTCCGCGTCCGGGCGGTGTCGGCGGCGAACGCGGTGATGGTGGTGTGCGGCGGCGGCATGTTCGCCATGTGGTACTTCATGACGCTCTACCTGCAGAACGTGCTCCACTACAGCCCGGTCAAGGCCGGTCTCGCCTTCCTCCCGCACAGTCTGTCGATCGTCCTCGGCTCGAAGCTCGCGCCCCGGCTGATGGCCCGGGTGGACGGCAAGCTGCTGGCGATCGCGGGCGGTTCGCTGGCCGTCGTCGGCTACGCGTGGCAGAGCCGGATGGGCGCCGACGGCACCTATGTGGGGACGGTCCTGGGCCCCGCGATCATCATGTCCCTCGGGTCCGGGCTGATGATGACCCCGCTCGCCGCCTCCGCCACCTCCGGCGCCGCCCCCTCCGAGGCGGGGCTGGTGTCGGGACTGGTCAACACCTCACGGCAGATCGGTGGCGCGCTCGGCCTGACCGTGCTGGCCACGGTCGCGGCCGAGCGGATCACGGCGTACGGCGGGGCCGGACCGGAGGCGCTCGCGGCCGGGTACGGCCGTGCCTTCGTCGTGGCCACCGGGATCATCGCGGCGGCGGTGGTGCTGATGGCCGTCCTGCTGCCGCGTACGCCCGCGGTCGCGGTCACCCGCGGCTCCTCATAGCTTCATGGCCTCATTGCGTCATGGCCTCATGGCCGACTTACAGCCAGCCGTTCTGGCGGGCGGCGCGGACGGCCTCCATGCGGTTGCGGGTCTGGGTCTTGCCGATGGCCGAGGAGAGATAGTTGCGCACGGTGGCGGGGGAGAGGTGCACCTTGGCCGCGATGTCCGCGACCGTCGCCCCGTCCACCGCCGCCGAGAGCACATCGCGCTCGCGCTGGGTCAGCGGGTTGGGGCCCGCGCTGAGGGCGGCGGCGGCCAGGCCCGGGTCGATCACGCGCTCACCGGCCAGCACCCGGCGGATCGCCACGGCCAGCTCCTCCACCGGGCCGTCCTTGACCAGGAACCCGGCCGCCCCCGCCTCCATCGCCCGGCGCAGATAGCCGGGGCGGCCGAAGGTGGTGAGGATCAGCACCTGGCACTCCGGCAGCGCCTCGCGCAGCGCGGCGGCCGCGTCCAGACCGCTGCGGCCGGGCAGCTCGATGTCGAGCAGCGCCACATCGGGCCGGGTCTCCAGGGCCCGGGGCACGATCTCGTCCCCGTTCCCGAGCTGCGCGACGATCTCGAAGTCGTCCTCCAGCCCGAGCAGCAGGGCGAGCGCGCCCCGCATCATCCCCTGGTCCTCGGCGAGCAGGAGTTTGATCAGGCCCTTCGAGCCCTCCGCTTCGGCCACGCCCTCCGTGCCGTTCGCGCTCTTTGCCTCGTTCACGCCGTCCTGGCTCCCTCGACCTCGGCCTCCACCACATCCTCCGTATCCACCGGCAGTTCGGCGACGAGCCGGAAGCCCCGGCGCCCGGCGGGGCCGGACTCCAGCGAGCCGCCCGCCGTGGACAGCCGCTCGGCCAGGCCCTTGAGCCCCGTACCGCCGATCGCGCCGTCCGCGCCCGCCGTGTTCGCCGCGCCAGTCGCGCCAGTCGCGCCAGTCGCGCCCGTCGCGCGCGTACCGGTGGCACGGGAGCCTACGCCGCCCCCGTCATCCGTGATCTCCAGCCGTACCCGGTCCATGCCGCTCCGCACCTCGATCTCGCACCGGGACGCCCCGCTGTGCCGCACCACATTGGTGACGCCCTCGCGGACCACCCACCCCAGCAGCGCCTCCGTCTGCGGAGCCAGCGGCGGCCCCTCGCGGCGGACGACGGCCTCGATACCGGCGGCGTCCAGCGCCGAGCGGGCCCGGTCCAGCTCGGTGGCCAGGCTGCCCTCGCGATAGCCGGTGACGGCCTCGCGGATCTCGGTGAGCGCCTGCCGCCCCACCGCCTCGATGTCCGCGGCCTGCCCCAGGGCGGCCTCCAGGTTCTTCGGGGCGAGCCGGCGCACCGCCTCCGCCTTGACCACGACGACCGACATGGTGTGGCCGAGCAGGTCGTGCAGATCGCGGGAGAACCGCAGCCGCTCCTTCTCCACCGCCGTACGGGCCAGCTCCTGGCGGGTCGCGCGGAGCTGGGCCACGGTCTCGAAGAGCGACAGGATGGCCGCCGTCACCAGGCCGGACAGCATGGTGCCGTAACTGACCGTGAGCGAGTCCGAGGGGCCGCCGCGGAGCCCGGCGATGACCCCCGCCGAGACGGACAGCACGATGATGACGGGCCCCAGTTGCCGCCTCCCCCCGCGCAGCACGATCCCGGAGGCCAGCGACAGCAGCGGGAAGCACAGCAGCCAGTTCCCGGCGTAGCCGATGCCCAGCGCATAGGTGACCGCCGCCAGCCCGGCGAGCGCCAGGGGCGGGGTCCTGGTGTGGCGGCGGCGCTCGTCGAGGCCGGTGAAGACGGTGGTGAGGTAGAGCGCCATGAAGGCCGCCACCCCCGCGCCGCCGAGCCAGGGCAGCGGCGTCTTCCCCTTGAAGAGCGCCTGTACGTCCCCCGTGAGCATGAAGAGCCAGGGCACGAAGGCGCGGCGGCCCGGTGGCTTGAGGCGCTCGATGCGCGCGGCGGTGGCATACATGCGTCCGACCTTACGGATCTCCGTATGAGCTGGGCAGATGCGGATGTCGGGGGATGGCCGTGACATTTGTCCCAGGGCCTTCGGCGCACTGGTCGCCGCCACCTGACGGATCGTCAGCACAGGTCGTCGGCACCCTTCCCCCTTCGGGGCGATTGGGCTATACAGGGTGCCATCGGCTAGAACGCGTTCTACATGTCCACGCGGACGGCGCGACCCTGCCGACCAGCGACGACCCCGGCGCGGCCGACGGTGCGGACGGGCGGGCCGGGGTCTTCGGACCGTGGACCGGCGAGCGGACCAAGGAGTGGTGTCGCCCCATGCCCATCGATGTCGCGAAGGCCGTCTCGGCCGAACCCCGGAGCACGGCTCTCATCTGGGGACAGAAGGACATCCAGCTCTACCACCTGGGCATCGGCGCCGGAATCCCCGCCACCGACCCCCAGGAGCTCCGCTACACCCTGGAGAGCAAGCTCCATGTGCTCCCCAGCTTCGCGACCGTCGCGGGCGGCGGGATGGCGGTCGCCGGGGGCATGGCCGCACCCGGTATCGATGTCGACCTCGCCGCCGTTCTGCACGGCGGCCAGACCGTCGAACTGCACCGGCCCATCCCGCTCGGCGGGGACGCCACCCAGACCTCGAAGGTCGCCGCCGTCTACGACAAGGGCAAGGCGGCGGTCATCGTGCTGCGCTCCGACGTGGCCGACGCGGACGGCCCGCTGTGGACCTGCGACACCCGGATCTTCGTCCGGGGCGAGGGCGGCTTCGGCGGCGAGCGCGGCCCCTCCGACCGCCTGGAGCCCCCGGCCCGCGAACCGGACCGCACCGTGGAGCGGGCCATCCGCGAGGACCAGGCGCTGCTCTACCGGCTCTCCGGGGACTGGAACCCGCTCCACGCCGACCCCGAGTTCGCCAAGCTGGCGGGGTTCGAGAAGCCCATCCTGCACGGGCTGTGCTCGTACGGGATGGTGCTCAAGGCGGTCGTGGACACGGCGCTGGACGGGGAGGTGGCCCGGGTGCGCTCGTACACCACCCGCTTCGCCGGGGTGGCCTACCCGGGCGAGACCCTGCGCGTCCGGATGTGGCAGGACGAGGGGCGCGTCCAGGTGACGGCGACCGCCGTCGAGCGGGACGACGCACCGGTCCTCACCGACACCATCGTCGAACACACCTGAGACCACGCAGGCCACTCACGCCTGAGACCACGCAGGCCACTCACGCCTGAGACCACGCACGCTCGACATCACGAGGAGCCGCTGTGCGCGCAGCCGTACTTCACGAGACGGGACAGGACAAGCTCGAGGTCCTCGACGACATCGAGGCGGTGGGCTTCGGCCCCGGCAAGGTCCGGCTGCGGCTGAGGGCCACCGGGCTGTGCCACTCCGACCTCTCCGCGATGGCCGGGGTGCTGCCGCAGCCCGCGCCGTTCGTCCCCGGCCACGAGGGCGCGGGCGAGATCCTCGACGTGGGCGACGGGGTGACCGGGCTGAGCGCCGGCGACCGGGTGCTGGTGTGCTGGCTGCCCGCGTGCGGTGGCTGTCCGTCCTGTCAGCGCGGTCAGACCGAGCTGTGCCTGACCGGGTTCATGAACGCCGGAACCCCCAACTTCCGCCGCCCAGGCGGCAGTCCGGAGGACGTCTTCGGCATGTCCGGGACCGGCACCTTCGCCGAGGAGATCGTCCTGGCCGCGCCCTGTGCCGTGCCGATCCCCGACGACGTCCCGTACGACATCGCGGCCCTCATCGGCTGCGGGGTGACCACCGGGCTCGGGGCCGTCTTCAACACCGCCCGGGTGGAGGCCGGTTCGTCGGTCGCGGTCATCGGCTGCGGCGGGGTGGGCATCAGCGTCATCCAGGGGGCGAGGGCATCGGGCGCCGCGCAGATCGTCGCCGTCGACCCCGTGGAGTCGCGGCGCGAGGCCGCGCTGCGCTTCGGCGCCACCGAGGCGGTGGCCCCGGATGGTCTCGACACCGCCAAGAACAGCGTCACGGCGGGCGAGGGCTTCGACTACGTCTTCGAGGTCGTGGGCCGCTCCGCCACCGCCCGCCGGGCGTACGAGATCACCCGGCGCGGCGGCACACTGTGCGTGGTCGGCGCCGGGGCGCTGGACGACTTCCTCCAGCTCAACATGTTCGAGCTGTTCTTCGACGAGAAGCGGATTCTGCCCTCGCTGTACGGCGGTGGCGATGTGCTCCGCTCCTACCGGCGCACCATCGACCTGTGGCGGGCGGGCCGGATCGACCTCGAAGGGCTGATCACCCACCGGGTGCGGCTCGGCGAGATCAACGAGGCGATCGGCCAGATGCGGACCGGGGAGGCGCTGCGCACATGCATCGAGATGTGACCGGCCCGCTGACCGGGAAGACCGCGATCGTCACCGGCGCCGGGCGCGGCCTCGGCCGTGCCGAGGCCCTGGAACTGGCGCGGCTGGGCGCCAGTGTCGTCGTCAACGACTACGGACAGGGCGGACGCGACGGCAGCGGCGAGGCATCGGCAGGACCCGCCGAGCAGGTCGCCGAGGAGATCCGCGCGGCCGGTGGCCGGGCCATGGCCCACGCGGGCGATGTGGCCGACTTCGCGCAAGCGGGCGAGCTGGTCCGGCTCGCGATCGACACCTACGGCGCGCTGGACATCCTGGTCAACAACGCGGGCATCCTGCGCGACCGGATGGTCTTCTCGATGAGCGAGGACGAGTGGGACTCGGTGATCCGGGTCCATCTCAAGGGCCACTTCAACACCATCCGCTTCGCCGCCGCGCACTGGCGCGAGCGGTCCAAGGCGGCGGACGGCGGCCCGGTGCACGGCCGGATCGTCAACACCTCCTCCGAGGCGTTCCTCGCCGGTTCGCCGGGCCAGCCGAACTACGCGGCGGCGAAGGGCGGCATCGTCGGGCTCACCACCTCCACGGCGGCGGCCCTCGCCAAGTACGGGGTGACGGCCAACGCCATCTGCCCGCGCGCCCGCACCCGGATGACCGAGGACGTCTTCGCCGACTTCGAGCTCCCGGAGGACGGCCGCCTCGACGCCCTCGCCCCCGAACACGTGGCGCCGCTGGTCGGCTATCTCGCCTCACCGGCCGCGGCGAAGGTGAACGGCCAGGTGTTCGTGGTGCACGGCGGCATGCTGGCGATCCTGGAGCGGCCGAAGGTGGCGGCGAAGGTGGACGCGAAGGGGGACGCCTTCGGCTTCGAGGAGCTGGACGCGGCGCTGACGCCGTACTTCGCGGAGCGGGGCGGGGAGGGCTTCGCGGCGGTGGAGGTGCTGGGGCTCAAGCGGGCGTGAGGTGCCGCCGGCCGGGGGCCGACCGGGGGCCGGCCGGGGCACGCCGCGATCGCCGGACGGGCCGGACTTCCGGAGGAAATCCGGCCCGTCCCGCGGTCCGGGACGACCCTGAGGTGCCCAGGGTCCTGAGGTGCCTGCGGTCTTGGGGCCCTCAGGAGCCGTTCTCGTTCGGGCGACGGTGGCGGCCGTGGGCCGGTGCCTGGGTCTCCTCGGACGCGGCCTGCCCCCGGTGCTTGCCCTGAGCGCCATCGGCCTGGGCCGCGGCGGCGTCCCGCGGGCGCGCCTGGGTCGTGTCGATGTGGGTTTCGGACATGGTGGGTACGTCACCCCGTCAGATCGCTTTGTACTGTGCGAAAGGGGCTGACCACGATGTCGCACGACGTTCCATGCGCATCACCCGAGGCGTCCCGCGCGTGACGGAACGCGGGAACGCGCAGCCCCTGCCCGAGTCTAACCAAGTGGGTGATCCCGGACCCAGCGGGGTGGCCGGGGCCGCGGTGGCCGCGCGAGCGGCGCCTGCTGCAGCGGTACGGGCCGCAGGGCGGGGGTCAGACCGGTCCCGGGAGCGGGCTCCGGCTCGGGCCCCATCTCCTGCTCGACCCCGGCCCACGACCCGGTCCCACCCCACGGCTCCACCCCGGACCCGCACTCGGGCTCCGGCACCCGCTCGTGCACGGGCAGCGGCGTCGGCTCGTGTACGGGCATCGGCACCGGCTGGTGTACGGGCATCGGCGCCCGTTCCCGTAGCGACATCGGCTCGGGTGCTCGGGAAGGCATCGGCGTCGGCCCGGGCGTCGGCCCGGGCGCCCTCGCGGGGGCGGACGCGCCGGGCCCGCCGACCCGGGTCCACGGTGTGATCCTGGTCGCGATCCCGGCCGCGGGCGTCGTCGTCGGCGACGCCTGAACGACCCGCGCTTCGGCCGGAGCCGGGCCGGATGCCCGGGTCACCCGCGCGATCCGCCGGGCCCCGGTCGCCTCGTCCGGCTGCCACGGCGCCGCCGCGTCGTCCGGCTGCCATAGTGCCTCCGCCGTCCCGGCCGTGGCCGGGACGGACGGCTCCGCTACCCGTTCCACCGGCGCGATCCGCCGGGCGCCCGTCGAGTCGTCCCGTCGCCACAGCGCCTCCGGCGTCCGGGCCGGGGGCGGGCCGGATACCTCCGCCACCTGGCCGGATGGCTCGGTCACCGGTGTCACCCGCGCGATCCGCCGCGCTCCGCTCGCGTCGTCCGGCCCCCACGGCGGCGCCGTGTCGTCCGGCCCCCACGGCGCCGCCGCGTCGCCCGGTCTCCATGGCCTTGCCGTGTCGTTCCGTCGCCACGACCCCGTCGTGTCGTCGGGTCTCCACCGCGCCTCCGCCGACCCGAACGCCCCCACTCCTGACGGTTCCGCCGCGCTCGCGGTGCCGTGTGTGGCGTGGCTCGTGGCACCGCTCGCCCACGAGCTCCCCGGCGGCCTCGGCGCCGACCCAGCCGCCCCCGCCGCCCCGGATGGGCGCACCCGGGCCACTCCGCAGGGCACCTGTGGGGTGACGTACGGCAGTCGCAGCTCGCCGTCCCTCGTCCACAGGCCCGCGCCCGGGAGCCAGCCCTCCGGGGCCGGGAACTCGCGCAAGCGCCGCTCCGCCGGGCGCCATACGCCCACCCACGGCCGCCCGGCCCCGGCGCCGGACCCGGAGCCGCCCCGTCCGTCGATGCGGAAGGCCACCGCGCACGCCTCGGGCGTCAGCACCTGCCCCGGCTGCACCGCGAACGGCGTGGCCTCGGACCACCCCGCGGGCCGCAGACAGTCCGGGAACCGCACCGGCCGGGTGCTGCCCAGCACGCCCCAGCCCAGCCGCTCCTCGCCGGGCGCGTCGGACCGTACGAGCAGCAGACCGCTGTCGGGGTCGGCGAGCAGCAGCCGGTCGTCGCTGCGCTCGGTGATCTGGAGCAGCGGGCTGGTCTCGCCGCCGCGCCGCAGATCGACCACGACGGTCTTGGTGCGGCCGTCGAGTTCGCGGTCGAGGGCCAGCAGCCGGCCCGTACGGTCCAGCCAATTGCCGCCCGTACAGCGGCCGGGCACCTCGGCCAGGTGCTGGGGGGCGAGGACGCCGCCGCCGAACAGCAGCCAGACGGAGGTGGACCGCGGCCCGCGCCCCAGCGCGAACGCGCACAGGCCGCCGGGGGCGGGCGGCAGCAGCGAGACCTCGGCGCGGTCGATGCCGCCGAGCGGGCGCTCGCCGGTGCCGGGGCCGGCCGGGTAGAGCAGCGAGAAGGCGTGGTGGCCGGCCACCTGGCGGTGGATGAGCACCTGCCCGTCGGCCAGCGGCAGCAACTCGCTGTCCGGCTCCTCGGGCTGGGCGGCGGGCAGCGGTACGGCGTAGGGCTCCGGGCCGTCCAGCGTCCAGCGCTCGGGGTACCAGCAGCCCGCCTCCCCGCTGAGCGCGAGCCGCGCGCCGTACGAGCGGTCCGAGGCGATGGTGAAACCCCCTCGTGGCCGGTCGCCGACGCCCCCGGTGAGAGCGGTGTCGAAGGCACAGGCAGTCATCGGTCAGTCACCTCCGGCCACTGAACGTAGTTTTCGCACTCCCTGCCGAAGGCCGTAATGGGTGCGCTCCACCCGTAAGTGTGGCTCTTGCCTGATTCGCCTGAGAGGTCGGAGGTGAATGTGCTGTAAGCGACGCGGGGATGGTTTGTGATTAAAGTAAGGCACACCTAAGTGCGATCGGCGCGCCCGTGGCCACGGGCGCGCCCGGCTATCCCTGGAGCTCCGTCATGTCCCTGCGCGTCCGCGGCAGCGCCGCCCTCGCCCTGGCCGGGGCGCTCTCCCTCACCGCCTGTGGATCGTCGGGCGACGGCGCGGACGGCGGCAAGCGCAACGGCGGGGGCGGGAAGTCCGTCGCCCAGGGCGGCAAGGATTTCGGCAAGGCGGCCGAGGAGACCGCGAAGCTGGGCACGGACGCCAAGGCCGGCGCGTTCCCGCGCACCATCACCCACGCGATGGGCAGGACCGAGCTCAAGAGCAAGCCGAAGCGGGTCGTGGTGCTCGACGTCGGCGAGCTCGACAACGTGGTCTCGCTGGGGCTGAAGCCGGTCGGCTACGCCCCCTCCGAGGGCGACCAGGCCATACCCGGCTATCTCAAGAAGGACGCCGGGAACCCGAAGAACGTCGGCACCATCAACAACCTCAACCTCGAGGCCATCAACGCCCTCCACCCCGATCTGATCCTCGGCAGCAAGCTGCGCGCCGAGCCGCTCTACGACGAGCTGAAGCAGATCGCCCCGACCGTCTTCTCCATCCGCCCCGGCTTCACCTGGAAGGAGAACTACCGCCTCAACGCCGCGGCCCTGGACCGCACCGCCGAGGCCGAGCGCTCCCTCGACGCGTACGAGAAGAAGGCCGAGAAGCTCGGCGAGGACATCGGCGCCGACAAGCCGACCATCACCATGCTCCGCTTCATGCCGCAGGCCACCCGGCTCTACGCCAAGGCGTCCTTCATCGGCACCATCCTCCAGGACGTCGGTCTGCCGCGCCCGAAGAACCAGCAGGTCAACGATCTCGCCGCGGAGATCGGCCCGGAGCGGATCGACGAGGCCGACGCCGACTGGATCTTCACCGGTGTCTACGGCGACCCCAAGGCCACCAAGCGCGACCAGGCGCGGTCCAACCCGCTGTGGAAGAAGCTGAGGGCGGTCAAGGCGGGCCGGGCCCGATACGTCGACGAGGAGACCTGGTACCTGGGCCTCGGCGTCACCGCCGCCGACCGGGTCCTGGACGACCTGCGCGGCTATCTCGTCCACGGATGAGCGTTTCCGCTCGGGTACTTGGGTGCCGCCCGGGAGCGAGCCCCCTCCCGGGCGGCGTTGAGCAGGGTGAGCATGACGTCCAGGACATGCCGGGGGCGGCCCGGCGAGGGACCGGAGCGGGCGGCCCGGCGAGGGACCGGAGCGGGCGGCCCGCCGCCGGCGCCTGCGCCAGGCCGGCCGGGCCCCAGTCCCGGGCGGAGCCCGCGCGGCGACCTTCGTCGCGCTGAGTGAAGGCCGGGGCAGGGCTCAGCCGTGATCCGGGAGGTAGCCTTGCCCCGTGCCCGCACTCAACGACGTCCTCGCCGCACTCGACGCCCTCTGGCCGCCCGAGCGGGCGGAGCAGTGGGACGCCGTCGGCACGGTGTGCGGTGACCCCGACGCCGAGGTCACCCGCGTGCTGTTCGCCGTCGATCCGGTCCAGGAAGTGGCCGACGAGGCGGTGGACCTCGGCGCCGATCTGCTGATCACCCACCATCCGCTCTATCTGCGGGGGACGACCACGGTCGCCGCCTCCACCTTCAAGGGCCGGGTGGTGCACACCCTGATCAAGCACGACATCGCCCTGCATGTCGCGCACACCAACGCCGACACCGCCGACCCCGGCGTCTCCGACGCCCTCGCCGGCGCGCTCGACCTGCGGATCGTCGGCCCGCTGGTGCCCGACGCCACCGACCCCGAGGGCCGCCGCGGACTGGGCCGGATCTGCGAGCTCGACCACCCCGAGACGCTGCGGGAGTTCGCCGAGCGCGCCGCCGCCCGGCTGCCCGCCACCGCGCAGGGCATCCGCGCCGCGGGCGACCCGGAGCGTAACGTCCGCCGGGTGGCCGTCAGCGGCGGCTCCGGCGACAGCCTCTTCGACGCGGTGCGCGCGGCCGGGGTCGACGCGTTCCTCACCGCCGATCTGCGCCACCACCCGTCGTCGGAGGCGCGGGAGCACAGCGATCTCGCCCTGCTGGACGCCGCGCACTGGGCCACCGAATGGCCCTGGACCGAGCAGGCCGCGGCGCAGCTGGACGAGATCTCCGACCGCCACGGGTGGGGTCTGCGGACGCATGTCTCCCGTATCGTGACCGACCCCTGGACGGCCCACGCCGCGGCCCCCGCCGCCCCCCGCTCGACTCCCTGACCTCGTTTCCGTCCCACTCGACTCCCCTGGAGCCCCACGCTGAATGCCGCGCCCGCCGATCAGATCCGCCTCCTCGACGTCCAGGCGCTCGACGTCCGGCTGTCGCAGCTCGCGCACAAGCGCAAGACGCTGCCCGAGCACGCCGAGATCGAGAGGCTGAACGCCGATCACACCCAGCTGCGCGACCTGCTGATCGCCGCGCAGACCGAGGAGAGCGACACCGCCCGCGAGCAGACCAAGGCGGAGCAGGACGTGGAGCAGGTGCGCCAGCGCGCCGCCCGCGACCAGAAGCGCCTGGACTCCGGGGCCGTCACCTCGCCGAAGGACCTGGAGAACCTCCAGCACGAGATCGCCTCCCTCGCCAAGCGCCAGGGCGACCTGGAGGACGTCGTCCTGGAGGTCATGGAGCGCCGGGAGTCCGTCCAGGAGCGGGCCGCCGAGCTGACCGAGCGGGTGGAGTCCCTCCAGTCCAAGATCGGCGACGCCACCTCGCGCCGGGACGCGGCGGCCGAGGAGATCGACGCCGAGATCGCGACCGTCACCAAGGAGCGCGAGGTGATCGCCGGGACCATCCCCGCCGATCTGCTGAAGCTCTACGACAAGCTGCGCCAGCAGCAGGGCGGCGTCGGCGCGGCCCGGCTCTACCAGCGGAGCTGCGACGGCTGCCGCCAGGAGCTTGCCATCACCGAGCTCAACGAGGTTCGCTCGGCGGCCCCCGACACGGTGCTGCGCTGCGAGAACTGCCGCCGGATCCTGGTCCGTACGCCCGAGTCGGGGCTGTAGGCCGATGGCGCGGCGCTTCATCGTCGAGGCGGACGGCGGGTCCCGGGGCAACCCCGGACCGGCCGGCTACGGCGCCCTCGTGCGCGACGCCGAGACCGGTGAGACGCTCGCCGAGGTGGCCGAGTACCTCGGCACCGCGACCAACAACGTGGCCGAGTACAAGGGCCTGATCGCCGGGTTGCGGGCGGCGCACGCCCTGGACCCGGCGGCCGAGGTCCGGGTGCGGATGGACTCCAAGCTGGTTATCGAGCAGATGTCGGGCCGCTGGAAGATCAAGCACCCCGATATGCGGCCGCTCGCCGCCGAGGCCAAGGGGATCGTCCCGCCCGGCCAGGTGACTTACGAGTGGATCCCGCGCGAGAACAACAAGCACGCGGACCGGCTCGCCAACGAGGCGATGGACGCGGGCAAGCGCGGTGAGCAGTGGCGGCCGAAGGTGCCGCCCGGCGGCACGCTGGCGGCGGGCGCCCCGGAGGCCGCCGCGCCCGCCGACGACACCCTCGCCGAGCCCGCCGCCACGGGGGCGGCCCCGGCGGTGGGCTGGGGCTCGGCGGATCTGGGCACCCCCGCCACGTTCGTCCTGCTCCGGCACGGGGAGACCCCGCTCACCCCCGAGAAGCGCTTCTCCGGCAGCGGCGGCACCGACCCCGAACTCTCCGACGTGGGCCGCCACCAGGCCGAGCGGGTGGCGGCGGCGCTCGCCGCACGCGGCACCATCCAGGCCGTCGTCGCCTCACCGCTGCGGCGCTGCCGGGAGACCGCCGAGGTGGTGGCCCGGCGCCTGGGCCTGGACGTCCGCGTCGAAGAGGGGCTGCGCGAGACGGACTTCGGCGCCTGGGAGGGCCTGACCTTCGCGGAGGTCAAGGAGCGCTACCCGGACGACCTGGACGCATGGCTGGCCTCCACGGAGGTGGCCCCCACCGGCGGCGGCGAGAGCTTCGCGGCGGTCACCCGCCGAGTCGCGCTCGCCCGCGACAAGCTGATCGCCCGTTACACGGGCCGTACGGTGCTGCTGGTCACCCATGTCACCCCGATCAAGACCCTGGTCCGGCTGGCCCTGGGCGCCCCGCCGGAGTCCCTGTTCCGCATGGAACTCTCGGCGGCCTCGCTGACGGCGGTGGCGTACTACGGGGACGGGAACGCGTCCGTCCGCCTCCTTAACGACACGTCTCACCTGCGGTAGGCGACCCGCGCCTTCGCCAACGGCCCACTTTCCTACTCGTTTGATAAAGTGGGTCGCATGTCTGAGTATGAGGCTGAGGCGTCGTACAGCATCGGCGAGGGGCCGGCCACCCGGGTAAGCCTCTCCCTCCCCGAAGGGACCGCCGAGGCGATTCGCTTGCGCGTCGGCAAGCGGGAGTTCTCGGCGTTCATCACCGCAGCGGTGGAGCGTGAGCTGCGAGGTCAGATTCTGGACGAGTACCTGGCTGACTATGAACGGCGCAAGGGCCCGGTCTCGGCGAAGGCGCAGGAGCGGGCGCGTCAGGTCTTCGACGAGGTGTTCGCCGAGGACGAGCAGTGGCCCGCCGCAAGCTGAGCCACGACGGGACGCTCGTCCTGGACAGCGAGGGCCTCTCCAAGCTGCTGAACGATGACGAATCGGTCGTCGCCCTGGTTGCGGAGGCGCGGAGGCGGGGCATGGAAGCCGTGGTCTGCGCGCTCACCGTCATCGAGGCCGTGCATGCGCGCATCGACAAGGCCCGGCTGAGCTGGGTCCTTTCCGGTCTCCGCGTCCTCCCGGTGGGGGAGGAGGAGGCAAAGGCAGCCTCGGCGCTGCTGATGGGGGCCGCTCTGCACGGCCACAAGTACGCGATCGACGCGGCCGTGGCGGCAACCGCCCTCAAGCAGCGGCATCCCGTCGTCATGCTGACTTCCGACGTGGACGACATGACCAAGCTCTGCGGCGACCGGGTGCGCCTGGTCGCCGTGTGACTCGGCTTCGGCCCCGGGGCACGGTGATGGGCCGGGGTCGAGTGATCGTCTCTTCAGCGCCTGCGGCGATAGAGGCGGATGGCGTCACGAGCCATACTGATCGCTTTCTGAAGGTCCACCGCCGCGCGCAGCGGTGGCGTCCCCTCCTGTATGGCCAGTGAACGGGAGCGCGGTGCGCTGCCCCATGACGACCTGTAGGAGTCCAGGCGGCCGTCCACCCGGGCCAGCGACGGCTGTACGTCCTCGGGCGCGTCGTCCTCGGTCTGCCGGAGGCGTCGCGAGAGCTGTGCCAGGCGCTCCGGGGTGGCGGCCGTGGGCGGTTCGTCGACCGTGTGCTGGATCTCGTTCAACAGATCCAGCACGCGCTGGGTGTCCTCCCGGCGCTGGTGGCCGCCGCTGGCGTTGTCAGCCCCGCAGCGCCGCCGCCTCCCGGGCCAGGGACTCGACCCGGGCCCAGTCGCCCGCCTCCAGCGCGTCCGGCGGCAGCATCCAAGTGCCGCCCACGCAGCCGACGTTGGGGAGGGACAGATACCCGAGGGCGTTCGAGGCGTTGACCCCGCCCGTCGGGCAGAAGCGGGCCCGGGGGAGCGGCGAGGCGAGCGCCTTCAGATACGCGGTGCCCCCGGCCGCCTCCGCCGGGAAGAACTTCATCTCCTCGACCCCGCGCTCCAGCAGCGCCACGACCTCCGAGGTGGTCGAGACGCCGGGCAGATACGGCAGCCCGGACGCGTCCAGCGCCCCCAGCAACCGGTCCGTCCAGCCGGGCGTGACCAGAAAACGCGACCCGGCGGCGACGGCCGTCTCCACCTGCTCCGGGGTCAGGACCGTACCGGCGCCGACGACCGCGTCCGGGACCTCGTCGGCGATCGCCCGGATCGCGTCCGCGGCCGCGGGCGTCCGGAAGGTCACCTCGATCGCGGGCAGCCCGCCCGCCACCAGCGCACGGGCCATCGGAACCGCGTCGGCCACGTCGTGGACGATGACCACGGGGATGACGGGGGCGAGGTCGAGCAGCGAGGAATCCGGGGAACCGGGGGAGGGCGCGGTGCTAGTCACGGCGCCCATCCTGCCCGCGGCGCGGCGCAATGCGCAATGGTGGTTGCGCATGTCGCAATGGCGCGGGGCGGGCGGAGCCGGGCTCGCGACCCCGCCCGGCGGGCGGGTAGCGGCCGGGCCGGGCGCCCGGCCCAGAACGGCGAGGCCGGGTGCTACGCGCCGGGCCCCCGGCTCCGCCAGTACCGCCCAGCGGTCGGCCCGGACCGGACGCCCCACTACAGCCGGGCCGGGCCTGGCCTGGCCGGGCAGCGAGTTGGCCGGGCAGGACAGCGCCCCGCTACAACTCGGACCGACC
>NZ_JAAAYH010000144.1:0-19364 GCF_018035285.1 Streptomyces sp. MK37H
GACTTCGGCACCCTGCGCGGTGAGCCGCCCAGCCCGGTGAACCCGCCCTCGGGATGCCGCTTCCACCCACGCTGCCCCAAGGCCCGCGACCGGTGCCGCACCGAGGCTCCCGCGCTGAGCGGCGGGCCTCAGGGGCGTGTCGTCTCATGCCACTACCCGAGCGCCTAGCGCACCGGACAGACGAAGAGAGCGAGCCGATGACGACAGTCGAGTCCCCGCCCACCGCCCAGCCGATCTGGCGGCCGCCCGCCGGGGCACTGTGGTCCGGACGGTGGGTGGACGGTGCGTCCGCCATGCCCGTCCGCGACCCGGAGGACGGCAGCCTCCTCGGCCACGTCACCGATACCAGTCCCGCCGAGGTCGACCAGGCCGCCACCGGTGTGGCCGCCGCTGTCACCTCCGGGGAGGAGTGGCCCGCGTGGCGGCGGCGCGAGGCCCTCGACGCGGCCGCCCGGCTGGTGCTGCGGCAGCGGGAGGTGCTGACGGAGGTGATGTCCCGGGAGGGCTGCAAGACCGTGCGGGAGGCCACCGCCGAGGTGTCCCGCGCCGCCGAGACCCTCAGGCTCTCGGCCCAGCAGACCGGCCGCCTCACCGGTGAGACCCTGCCCTTCTCCGACACGTCACGGGGCGCGGGCCGACTGGGCTGGTACACCCGCGAACCGGTCGGGGTGGTCGCCGCCATCACCCCCTTCAACGACCCGCTCAATCTGGTGGCGCACAAGGTGGGCCCGGCCCTGGCCGCGGGGAACGGCGTCGTCCTCAAACCGGCCGAGGCCACACCGCTCACCGCGCTGGCGTTCGCCGAGATCCTGCTGGACGCCGGGGTGCCCGCCGAACGCCTCGCGGTCGTCCCCGGAACCGGCGCCGGCGCCGGTCGCGCACTCGTCGGCCACCCCCTCGTCGACCTCGTGTCCTTCACCGGGGGCTTCCGCACCGGCAACGAGGTGGCGCGCGCCGCCGGAGCCAAGAAGACCCTCATGGAACTGGGCGGCAACAACGCCGTGCTGGTGCTGGACGACGCCGCCCGCGAGGCGGCGGCGCACGCCGTGGTGGCGGGCGCGTTCGGGGTGGCCGGGCAGAACTGCCTGTCGGTGCAACGCGTCTTCGTGTCCTCCCGGATCGCCGACCGCTTCATCCGGGACGTGGTGACGGCCACCGAGGCGCTACGGGTGGGCCGCAAGGCCGACCCCCGTACGGACATCGGCCCGCTCATCAGCGAGCGCGAGGCACGCCGGGTCCAGGAATGGGTGCGGGAGGCCCACGAGGCCGGCGCCGAGGTGCGCACGGGCGGGCAGCGGGAGGGCGCGTTCCACCGGCCGACCGTGCTCACCGGCGTACCGGCGGACGCGAAGGTGATGACGGAGGAGATCTTCGGCCCGGTGCTGGTGATCGAGCCGTTCAAGACGGTGGACGAGGCCATCACCCGTGCCAACGACACCCGCTACGGTCTCCAGGCGGGCATCTTCACCGCAGCGCTGGAGACCGCGCTGGACGTGGCGGAGCGGCTGCGGGTCGGTGCGGTGATGATCAACGACAGCAGCGACTTCAGGATCGACGCCATGCCCTTCGGCGGACCCAAACGGTCGGGCGTCGGCCGCGAGGGCGTGCGCTACGCCGTGGAAGCCATGACCGAGCCCAAGATCGTCGCTGTGCGCCGCAGCGCGTAACGGCCGCCGCCCGGATCTCTGCCGTACGGCCTCGGCCATGTGGCCTCGGCCGCGTCTCCTCCGCCGCGTGCCCTCAGTCGTGCGGCGGGGCCCCGGTGACCATGTGGTCCGCGTGGTTGACGGCCTCGACGACCAGCCGTCGCAGATGGCCGTCGTGGAGCGAGTACACCGAGCGGCGGCCCTCCTTGCGCACCTCGACCAGCCCGGCCAGCCGCAGCTTGGCCAGATGCTGGCTCACCGCCGGGCGGGCCGCACCGCTGGCCTCGGTGAGGGTGTTCACATCCGCCTCGCCCCGGGCGAGGGACCACACCAGATGCAGCCGGGTGGGATCGGAGAGCAGCGAGAAGACATTGGCGGCCTCGGCGAACTGCGCCGCGCCACTGGGATGCGTATGCGACCGGGCCGCAGTTGAGGAATCCTCGCTCACCGACATGCACCCATCGTAGAGCGCTCCCAAGACGCAGGGATGGCCGTCAGCAGAGTACGGTCGGCAAGCGGTTCCGGAGCCTCGGCGGTTCGGGCGAGTTGCTCCGCGTCAGGGTCTTGAGGGTGCGAACCCTCCTCACCCTTTTAGATGCACACGTGCGCTCATAAGCACATAATGGTCCGGAGACGCGTGCGATGTCCAACGTCGCACGAACCAGCGGTGGCGGGCTTCGCGAGCGCCTTCGTGAGCTCTTTCAGGGATCGGCGTGCCGGGCGGCCGGACGATGCCCCATGATGGGCAGGCCATGCGCCGACCGAACGCGACACTCCGTACGCCGATCCCCGTGGTCCGGGCCTCGGTGTTCGCCGTCGTCGGCACGGTGCTGGGCGTGAGCGCGCACCATCTGGCCACCGACGGGCCCGTGCCATGGGCGCCTGGCGCGGCGGCCACGGCGGCGCTCCTCCTCGTGGGACTGGCCGGTGCGCGGCGCCCCCGCTCTTTGACCACGGTGGTGGCGGCGAGCTCCGGGGCACAGGCCGGACTGCATCTGTGGCTGACGCTGACCGCGCATCCACACCATGCCGCTCACATGGCCATGGGCGGGGACAGTCACGCGGCATGGCACGAGCGGCCGCACTCCTCGATGGCGATGACGGCCGTCCACGCCGTGGCCGCCGTGATCGTGGCCGTCCTGCTGCACCGCGCGGACGCCGTGTGCTGGTCGCTGGCCCGTGGCGTGACAGCGGCGGCGGAGGCGGTACGGATACGACTCGCGATGGTCTGGGCCCGTGTCCCCGGGCCTCCGACATCGGGCGATCCGGGGCTGCCAGTGCTGCCCGCAGAGCGGATGGAGCCGCGGCCGCCACCCACGAGCGCCGCACTCGCGGATGTGGTGGTACGGCGGGGGCCTCCGTCGACAGGGCTGGTTTTCGTCAACTGACCTGTCATCGCCGGAGCGGCGGTCATGCCGTTCGGCGCTTCACCCCTGTCCGGAGACACCCATGTCCCGTATCACCCTGCCGCGCCGTGCGCGGCGTCTGACCATCGCGGCGGCGGCCTCGGCGGCCGTCGTGCTCCTCACCGCGGCCCCTGCCGCCGCCCATGTGGAGGTCGAGTCCGAGCGGGCCCAGGCCCTCGCCGAGGACGTCACCATCGCCTTCGAGGCGGAGTCGGAGTCCGACTCGGCCGGGATCACCGAGCTGCGGGTGGTGCTGCCCGACGGCATCAAGCCCGCCGACGTGGCATACGACAAGGGCCCCGAGGGCTGGAAGTTCACGGCCAACGATGACGGCTACACCGTCAAGGGCCCGGCCCTGAAGGCCGGGGAGAACGCCGAGTACTCCATCACCGTCCAGCAGCTCCCGGACGCCAAGGAGGTGGCGTTCAAGACGCTTCAGACCTACAGCGACAAGCGCACCGACCGGTGGATCGAGCTGGACGACTCGGGCGAGAACCCCGCCCCGGTGCTCAAGCTGAGGGCCGCGGCGTCCGACGCCAAGCCGGCCGACCCGTCCCCGAGCGCCTCCCCGACCTCGGCGGCAGAGGACACCACTCCGTCACCGGCCGCCGGGGAGAAGAAGGAGGCCGCGGAGGAGGAGTCGTCCGACGACGGCGGGCTCTCGGCGGGTGCCTGGGTCGGCATCGGCGCGGCCGTCGTGGTTCTGCTCGGCGCGGTCGGCTATGTCCTGCGACGCCGGGCCGGCGCCCAGGACTGACCGAGCGGGCCCCCTTCTCCTCAGCACGGAAACCTGAGGCGAAGGGGGCCCTGGGGGCTTTTGGGCGTGTGCGAATCGCTCTCAGGTGGGCGACCCGGCGGCTCAGCGGCCCGCGGCGGCGAGGTGAGCGGTGTCGGCGAGAAAGGCCGCTGGGGCCAGACAAAGCGCAAGGGGCAGGGTGAGCGCGGCGGTCGCCACGGCCAGGGTGAGGGCGGGCGCGAGTGACTCCGCGGGTACGGGCGGGGTCGTGATCAGCCGACGGATGCGTTCGGCCGGGTCGGGGCCGGTCATCGCGGGCAGGTCCGGCGCATCGGCGGCGGGGCCGGTCACGGTGCACATCTCCAGCAGCGCCGAGGCCACGGTCCGGCGGCCGTGTTTCCGCGCCGCCTGGTCGTCCGCGGCCATCTCGGCGAGGCGGCGCACCTGGTTCGCGTATCCGCGCAGCAGCCCGGTCCAGGCGATGGCGGTGGTGAGGATGTCGGCGGCGAGGATCGCCCGGTGGTGACGCAGCCGCAGGTGGGCGCGTTCGTGCTCGACGGTGGCGGCGAGTTCGGCGCTGGTGAGCATGTCCCGAGCCGTGGTAGTCACGACGATGCGGTCACCTCCTCGCGGACCAGGGATGCAGAACGCCGCTGGGGCCGAGTGCCGCAGCACCCGCACGGCGGGGTCTCCGTTCCGGTCGTACGCACCCTGGGTGTCGGCGGTCAGTCGGTAGCGGTCGCGTTCACGGCGCAGGCGCAGCGAGCGTCGCAGAGTGAGGGCGGACAGGGTCACGACACCCAGCAGCAGGGCGAGCAGCGCGGCCTCGGCGATGCCCGCCACCTGCCAGGCGCCTCCGTAGGCGGCGTGGACCAGCGGCTTGTCGGCGTGGAAGAGCCACACCATGCCGTGTTCCCACAGGTCATGGGCGATCAGGACGAGGGAGGCGGCCAGCGAGGCGAACAGTCCGAGCGCGCAGGCATGCCAGCAGCGCAGCGCAACTCGCGGGAAGCGGGTGACCCACCGGGCCCGGGTCAGCAGGCGGGCGGCCGGTCCGCCGAGCAGGGCCGCATGGATGAGCAGCGCGGCGATGACGATCATGGCGCCCCTCGGCCGTCCGCGTCGGGGCCGTGCGGCATCCTGCCCAGCGCCGCGCGCAGCGTCGCCGCCTCGGAGGCTTCGAGGCGACCCGCGAAGCGGAGCAGGGCCTCGGCGCGGTTGGCGGAGGACTCCAGAGCGCGCTCCATGAGTTCGGCCGTGTAGTCGTCCTCGGAGCGCAGCGCGCTGTAGCGGTAGGACCTGCCCTGTTTGGTTCGGTCCAGCCACCCCTTGGTGCGCAGGCGCTCGGTGACCGTCATCACCGTGGTGTACGCCAGCGGGCGCTCCTCGTTGAGGGCGTCGGTGATCCGCTGGATGGTGAGCGGCTCGTCGCTCGCCCACACCACCCGCATGATGTCCGCTTCCAGGTCGCCGAATGGCCGCATCGCCCTCGCCCCTCGTCCCGCACTTCCGGCCGTGCTCTTCGCTTCCGATGACGGTACCCGCATTACGAGGGAGACACCACGAACTTCTACGGCGTGTAGTAGTTTGCTGGTGTGGACGTCGAACGAGGCGCCTCCGCGCCATCGAGCCCTGCCCTGCCCCCTTTCGCCCCCTCTGGTCACCATGGCCGCATCCCCCCGATGCGCACTCCCGGCCGGAGACCTCCCTTCGGCTGCACACTGCGGCCGATGGCACACGAGGACCTGCCGTTCGTGGTGGACGAACACCGCGCACACTTCCCCGACGGCTTCTTCGCGCGCCTCGGCCCGCGGTTCCTGACCGCGTACACGGCCACCTACCTGGGGACTCCCCATGCCCGGGGCTACATCGCCGAGGTGGGCGGCCTTCCGGCGGGTTTTCTCGTCGGCGTGATCGATCCGGCCGCCCATCGCGGTCAGCTCGTACGCAAGCACGGCACCCGGCTCGCCCTGCGCGCCTGCGCCGCCCTCTCCCTACGCCCCTTGCTGACCTTGCACTTCATACGGACACGGCTGAGCCGGTACTGCCGCAAACTCCTCCCGGCGCGCTACACACGGGGCCAGGAGGAGCTCCGTCCCGTACGGCGCGACGGCGCCACCGCGGTCCTGTCCCATGTCGCTGTGAACGGCAGCGCCCGTTCCCTCGGCCTGGGTTCGGCTCTCATCGAGCGGTTCACCCAGGATGCCGCGGCCGCGGGCTGTGCCCGGGTGAACCTGGTCACCGCGGCCGGGCCGGACGGCGCGGGCCGCTATTACGAGCGACTCGGCTGGCGGTTCGCCGGTTCGACGCGCACGCCCGAGGGCCGCTCGTTCCTCACCTACGAATACCCCCTGTACACCCCCTTCCCCGACGACCCCAGACTCCGCTACTTCCAAGGACCAGCACAGTGATCCACCCTGCCCGCCGATGGCCGCCGCTCGCCCTCGCGATCGCCTTATTCGCCACGGCCTGCACCGCGGCGGCGGACACCGACCGCACCTCCGCCCCACCGGATTCCACCTCCGCGAGCCCCGCCCCGTCCGCCGACGCCGTCGTACGGGAACTGCCCCAGGCGCAGTGGAAGAGGATGGTGGCCGCCGGGATGTGGCGCCAGGGGTGCCCGGCCACCCGCGCCCAGTTGCGGCGGGTGGAGATCAACCACCACGGCTTCGACGCAAAGGTGCACCGCGGGGTCCTCGTCGTCCACGCGGACACGGCCGACACCGTCGTCCGCGTCTTCACCCGGCTCTTCGACGAGAGGTTCCCCATCCGCAAGATGAGGCCGCTGGAGGAGTACGACGGGGACAGCGATGCCAGCCTGCGCGCCGACAACACCGCCGCCTACAACTGCCGGCGCCCCGACCAGATCAACGCCCCGGAGAAGGAGTCGCCCCACGCCAACGGCCGCGCGGTGGACATCAACCCCCTGGAGAACCCCTGGCAGGATCTGCGCTGCAAGTGCTGGTCGCCCAGCGCCCGGTACAAGGAGCGGACCGACGGCAAGGGAGTCATCGTGAAGGGCGGCACGGTGTGGAAGGTGTTCAAGGAGGAGGGCTGGGTCTGGCAGGATATCGACGTACCGGACTACATGCACTTCGACACCGGCTATCCGTCCAAGCCGTACACCGCTCCTGAAACCCGGCGGTGACGCATCCGGCCCGCCCCTTGAATCGCCTGGGCCGGAGCCCCACAGAACGCCCAGGCAGCCCCGGCCGGTGCGCGCCCCCGCCCCGGCCGGGGCCCACGGCTGAGCGCTGACTGATTCAGTACAGGTAGACGTCGACCACGAGCGCGGCCACGCCGACCAGCAGCGCGTAGACGGCGGCGCGGCGGGCGGGTTCGGTGCGCAGCGGCCCCAGGCCGAGCCCGAGTGTGGCCGCGGCGAGGGCGAAGACCCCGGAGCCGGTGTCCTGCCAGCTCACGGGGAAGACGACCAAGGGGGCGTCGGTGAAGAACTGATCCCCATGGGCTGCGCGCAGGATGGCGTTCCAGGTGAGGGGCCCGAGCGCGGCCGCCAGGGTCCCGGTGGCGATGACCAGGGGGCGGCGACCGCGGAGGACGGCAGCGAGCAGCAGGCCCGCCACCAGCGCGGACAGCACCGCGCCATAGATGATCTGCGCCCATCCGATCATCGCGTCTCGCCCATCGTCACCAGGCTCACATCATCAGCGGAAGTGCCTCAGGTGCTCGCCGACACACCGCTGTTGCGCAGGGAGCCCCTCATCGGGCCTGCCGTCCTCCCCGGAAGGCGCATCCACTCTCGCCCGCGCGGCGATCAATCGTGCGGCGCCCGGCCGCTCACCCGGTGGTCCGCGTGGCTGAGGGCTTCCAGGACGAGGCGGCGCAGGTGACCGTCGCTCAGCCGGTAGTAGATGTGCCGACCCTCACGCCGCGTCTCGACCAGCCCGGCCAGCCGCAGCTTCGCCAAGTGCTGGCTGACGGCGGTCCGTGACGCCTCACAGCGCTCGGCCAGCGAGCCCACATCCGACTCCTCCAGGGCGAGCAGCCACAGCACATGCAGCCGGGTCGTGTCGGCCAGCATCGCGAACACCCCGGTCGCCTCGGCGAGCCGCGCACCGTCCGGAGGGCGCAGATGCGCATCGGGCGCAGTTGGCAGGCGTTCGCGATCGGTCATGCGGACAGCTTAGGGCTCAGCCGATCCAGCGCGCCGATGACCGGAAAGCCATCTCCACATGTGCGCAGATGCGCATCTATACGTATAGTGATCGGCCGCCAGCCCCTCCGACCAAGGGACCGCCGCATGCTCTCCGTCCTGTGTGACCGCACCTACCGCCACCTCTTCACGGCCCAGGTCATCGCCCTGGTCGGGACGGGACTGGCCACGGTCGCGCTGGGCCTGCTGGCCTACGACATCGCGGGCGCGGACGCCGGTTCGGTGCTCGGCACCGCGTTGGCGATCAAGATGGTGGCGTACGTCCTGATCGCGCCGGTCGTCGGCGCGGTCGCCGACCGACTGCCGCGCCGGGCGCTCCTGGTCGGCGCGGACCTGATCCGGGCGGGGGTCGCACTGACGCTGCCGTTCGTCGACCAGATCTGGCAGGTGTACGTGCTGGTCTTCGCCCTTCAGTCCGCCTCCGCCGCCTTCACCCCCACCTTCCAGGCCGTCATCCCCGACGTCCTCCCTGCCGAGCGCGACTACACGCGGGCGCTGTCGCTGTCGCGGCTCGCCTACGACCTGGAGAGCCTGTTCAGCCCGGCACTCGCCGCCGCGCTGCTCACCCTGATCTCCTACAACTGGCTGTTCACCGGCACCATGGTCGGCTTCCTGGCCTCGGCCGCACTGGTGGTCTCCGCCGTCCTGCCCAAGCCGGTCGCCGCACCGCGCACCGGCACCGTGTACGCCAAGGCCACCGCGGGCACCCGGCTCTTCCTCGCCACCCCGCGGCTGCGGGCCCTGCTCGCCCTCAACCTCGCCGTCGCCGCCGCCAGCGCCACCGTCACCGTCAACACCGTGGTGTACGTACGCGACCACCTCGGCCGTTCCGCTGCCGACGTACCGCTCGCCCTCGGCGCGTACGGCACGGGCTCGATGGTCGTCGCCCTGCTGCTGCCCCGCGTCCTCGACCGGATCTCGGACCGGGCCGTGATGCTGCGCGGCGCCCTGCTGCTCACGGTGGTCTATGCCGGGCTCGGCTCCCTCACGGCGGCGCACACGGGAGGGTGGCGGTGGCCGGCGCTGCTCGCCGCGTGGGCCGCGTTCGGCGCCGCCTGCTCAATGGTGCTCACGCCCACCGGCCGCCTGGTCCGCCGCTCGGCACCCCCCGAGGAGCGCACCTCCGCCTTCGCCGCGCAGTTCTCCCTCTCCCACTCCTGCTGGCTGCTGACCTATCCGCTCGCCGGATGGCTCGGCGCGGCGGCCGGGCTCCAGTCGGCCGTGGTCGCACTCGGCGTGATCGCCTTCGCCGCCGCGGTGCTGGCCCTGCGGCTGTGGCCGTCGCACGATCCGGACCATGTCACGCATCTGCACACCGCCCTGGACGCCGACCACCCGCACCTGGCCGATGCCGTACGGGTGCCGGACGGCTGGCGGCACAGCCACGACTACGTCATCGACGGGCTCCACGCCACGTGGCCCACCGCCCCGGAGCGCGTTCCCGCACGCTGACGGCACCGCGCTCGACAGCCGTACGGGCGAGGAGGGGCTGGACGGCGGCGAGAGCGAGGCTGATCGCGGCCATGGTGACCCACAGGGCCGTCCCCCCGGCACGCTCGAGCAGTTGGGTGCCGACCAGGGGAGCCGCGACCCCGGCGATCCCCCAACTGATGCCGTGGACAGCCAGGTAGCGTCCGGTGCCGCCGGGCGGGGCCAGGTCGGCGACCACGGCGTGGATCCGCCCCATGAGCAGCAGATCGCCCAGGCTCCACACCACGGTGGACATCAGCAGTCCGGCCAGGCCGTGCGCCACCGCGTAGCCGGCCAGGCCGAGCGCCACGAGGGCGTAACCCGCGGCGAAGATTCCGGGCGCCGACAGCGTGGAGAGGCGTTTCAGCCGCAGGAGGGGCTGGCCCGCCACGATGGTGAAGGCCGAGCGGTGAGAAGCAGTCCGGCGTCGGCCGGTCGGCGGCCGAGGTCTGCCAAGGCGAGCGGAAGCATGGTCATGATCTCGAGGTAGACCAGGGCGAACAGCGTCCCCGAGGCGAGCATGACCAGCAGCTCCCGGTCGCGCCACGGGGTGACCCCGACGCCCTCCACCGGCACTCTGCCCACCGACGGACTGTCGGCGGGCAGAGCGATACGCACGACGATCGCGCATATCAGGCAGGTCGCGGCGTCGGCGACGAACAGCCAGCGCAGGTCCCACCGCCCCAGCCCGGCCGCGATCAGCCCGGCGCCCATTCCGGCCACCGCCAAGGCGGCGTTCAGCAGGCCGTACGCCCGGACGCGGTGTGAGGCGTCCGTGGCATCGGCGATCATGGCCTGGCTCGGTGGTTCGTACAACTCGAAGACCAGCCCGAGCAGCAGCGCGAAGGCGACGGCCACCGAGAGGCTGTCCGCGGTGGCGATCCCGAGTTGGGCGACGGCGCAGCCGGTCAGGCCGAGCACGATGGTGCGACGCCGCCCGAACAGGTCGGCCAGGCGCCCGCCGACCAGGCGCGAGGGGATCGACGCGAGACCGAAGGCGGCCGAGACGCATCCGGCGGCGACGGCGCTCGCGCCGAACCGCGCGGTGATCAGCACCGTCAGGAAGGACAAGGAGAACGCCCCGAGGCGGTTGACCGCCCGGGCCACGATCAGCAACCACACCGTGCGCGGCAGTCGTCGCCCGTTCGGCGGGACTCGCATGGGCACCCCATTCGTCACCGGCCAATCGGCTAACGTCAGTGATGCACGCTAGAGTGAAAGGAGGTGACCGGTCAATTGATGTTCGACAGTCACGTGGCAACGCTGCTGGACACGGCCGTCTCACTCGTCAACGCACTCACCGGCGGAGAGCGGCACGGCAGGCCCTGCGCCGCGCCACGCGATGCCGACCTCCCCGGGGCGGTGGCCGCCGTCCTGCCAGTCACCAGCGCCGGTCCCGCTGAGATCGAGCCGGAACAGGCCGTCTACCTCGCCCGGGCGGCGAACCATATGCGCGGTGTGTTCGAAGCCGTCGACGAAGGACGCATCGACGACGCGGCGAGCATCCTCAACACGCTTCTGCGTTCCACCGGTGCCCGTCCGCAGCTGGACCAGGCCGGGGGTGAGCCCTGGCAGGTCCACTTCCATGGCACCGACGACACCATCGCCGTGGGCTGGAGCGCCGGATGCGCCACCGCGCTCACGCTCGCCGTGGGGAGCGACCTCGCCGGACGGCTCGGCGTGTGCCGGGCCCCCCAGTGCGATCGGGTATACGTCGACAATTCCCGTAACGCCGTGCGCCAGTTCTGCTCCACCGCCTGCCAGAGCCGTGTCAAAGCCGCCGCCTTCCGGGCGCGCAAAGCCGCCCGGCGGTGAATTGGGGCGCCCGGCCGGGCGGCACCGGTCACCCGGGCCGGGTGACCGGTCCGAAGGGTGCGGAGCCCGCCGCCCGGCCCGGTTCCGTCATTCCCGAGCCATCACGACCGATCCGTCACGGCCACTCCGTCCGACGGACGATCCGTCACCCGGGCACCGGCACCGCGGCCGGGCGCGAGGTGAGGTGTCCGGCACGGTGCAGTCCCGTCACCGCGGCCGCGCAGCCGAGGCCCGTGGCCGTCATGACCGCCCAGGGCAGCCACGGCACGCCGGTGTCGAAGAGCGCGCCGACCGCGAGGTTGCCCAGCGAGATGGCGATGCCGGAGGCGGTGTTGTAGGCGCCGTAGTACGTGGCGACCAGCCGGTCACCCGCGAGTCGGACGATGGTGTCCATCTCGAACGGATAGAGCAGCGCACCGCCCCAGGCCAGCAGCGCCGCGCACACCGCGAGCGCGGTGGCACCGGCCACCAATCCGGCCGTTCCGCCGTACGGGCCTGGCAGCAACGGCAGGAACGCGGCCCCCATCAGCATGAGCCCGTAGGAGATGGCTCGCGGTCCGGAGAGGTTCCGCCTGGCCCAGGCGGTGAGCTTCAGCTGCCCGGAGAGTGCCGCGAGGGCCGATACGGCGAAGACCGCGCCGGTGACTGTGCCCGTGTGGGTGCCGAAGAGTTCCCGGGCCCGCAGCGGAAGCGCGAGATACACCTGGAAGGCGAGCACATACGAGCCGGTCATGGCGGCGGCGAACAGCAGGAACGGCCGGTTGGCCGCGATGCCGCGCCAGTCCGCGGCCACCGCCCGCCAGGCCGGTTCGGCGCCGCGTCCGGTCGGCGGGCGCGCGGGCAGGGCGCGGGCCTGGAACAGCGCGAGGAGGCCGAAGACGGCCGCGGACGCGGCGCACACCGCGCGGAAGTCCCAGCTGAGCAGGGCCAGTCCGGCGAGCGGCCCGACCAGGATGCCCGCCTGGTAGAAGACGTTGAACGCGGCGAACGCCTCGACCCGCCGCTCCTCTCCCGCCTCCGCCGCGAGATAGGCGCGTACGGCCGGATTGAACAGGGCACCGGCCAGGCCGGTGGCGGCCGAGGCCGCGATCAGGGCGGGCAGGGTGTCCACCACCCCGAGCAGCGCGAAGGCGACCGTGCGCAGCGCGCATCCGGCCAGGATCATCGGCTTGCAGCCGTAGCGGTCGGCGAGGGTGCCGCCGATGAGGAACATGCCCTGCTGGGAGAAGTTGCGGACACCCAGTACCAGGCCGACCGCCCAGGCGGCCAGCCCGAGGCCATGGGCGAGGTGGTCGGCCAGATAGGGCATCAGCATGTAGAAGCCGAGGTTGATGGCGAACTGGTTGGCCATCAACAGCCGAACGCCAGGGTCGAAGGAGGCCACCTGGGCCCGGAATGCCTTCATCCCACACCTGCCCCGGCGCGGTCGGCGAGGGGCGTCAGATCGCGGCCGAGTGGGTCACGCACCCGGGTGCAGCGGGTCCAGCGGGTGACCACGCGTTCGTCCGGCTCGGTGATCTCGTCCGGCTCGGTGGGCGGTGCGTGATCCAGCAGCTGGTGCTCGCGGCACCAGGCGTCGTTGTAGACCGTCTCCAGATAGCGGTACGGCCCATCGGGGAAGACCGCCGCGATCCGGGCACCGGCGGGCACCGTGCGCGCCACCCAGCCCGCGACCAGAGCCACCGCTCCCACGCTCCAACCACCGAAGGCGTAGTGGCGACGGGCCAGGCGACGGCAGGCCCACACCGCTTCGGCGGGCCCCACCCAGTGCACCTCGGCGAAGGCGGAGTAGTCGACATTAGTGGGGTGGATGCTGGATCCCAGCCCGCGCATCAGCCGCGCCGCGGCAGGCTGGCCGAAGATGGTCGACCCGACCGCGTCCACCCCGATCACCGTCAGGCGGGGGAAGCACTCGCGCAGGACGGCGGCGGTTCCGGCGGAGTGCCCGCCGGTGCCCACCGCGGTGACCAGGACGTCGACGCGGCCCAGTTGCGCGATCAGCTCGGTGGCCAGCGGCCGGTAGGCGGCGACGTTGTCGGGGTTGTGGTACTGGTCCGGGCAGTACGCGCCCGGCGCCCGGTCCAGCAGCTCGGCGACCTTCTCGCGGCGGGCCTCCTGCCAGCCGCCCTCGGGATGCGGGGCGGCGACCTGTTCCACGCGGGCGCCCAAGGAGGTGAGCAGCCGGACCACGGCGGGTTCCATACCGGGGTCGGTGACGACGGTGACCGGATGACCGTACGTCAACCCGGCCAGGGCCAGGCCAAGGCCCAGGGTGCCGCTGGAGGATTCCACGATGGGGGCGCCGGGGGCGAGGTCGCCGCGGCGCCGGGCCTCGCGGATCATGTGCAGGCCGGGCCGGTCCTTGATGCCGCCGGGGTTGGCGCCCTCCAGCTTGGCGTAGAAGCCGCGCCCGGGAGGGGCGAAGGGCTCGTCGATCCACAGCACGGGTGTGTTGCCCACCATCTGGGCCGGGCGTCGGGCGATCGCGGGGAGGCAGACATGTGCCCCGGGGAAGAAGAGTTCGAGCAGGGGGAGATTCATGGTGGTACGGCTCCTACGCACCCTGCTCGGGGCAGGGCGCGGTGCAGTCGGGTCAGGGGCGTGCGGGCACGCCTGACCACGGCCCGGCACCTTTCGCGGCGTGGACCGGTCAGGTCGTGCGGGCAGGGCCTACTGCCGCCAGACGCAGTGGAGCGCGAGGGTGGACCGTCCGCCGCCCGGGGCTCTGGACACGTTCGCCGGGTGCCGTGCGGCGTCCGGGAACGGCCACGCCGCTGGGGATGAGGTCGGGGAGGGCCCCTCGTGAGCCGGAGCGGGGCCGTGGTCGTGAGCGGAGTCCCGGGGCCGGTCCACGGCGTGATCGATGTGGCCGTGAGCCTCGTGCTGATGCCCGGGAGCGGGCGCGGTGGGTTCCGCGATGTCCGACTTCTCCCCGGGATGGACACAGGAGCCGACGGTGGCGAGGCCGACATGCGGCCCCTCGAAGGCGGCACCGTGGGCCACGCCCGCGAGGTGGACGGCGATCAGCACGACGAGACCGAGCAGCAGGGCGGCACGGCCCGGGCACTCGGCGGAAGCAGGACGGATCCGCGACCCGATCACATGCACAGCGTATGTGATCACATACAAAGAGTGACGGTGCGCGGCTTCGCAAACCTCCCGGACGGGGGACAGTCACAATGCACCCGGCCCTGAGACACCGCACTCGCGGACAACGACCGGAGGCAGCCGCCCCGACTCCGCGTAGACGGCCCCGCACGGGGGTACCCCCGCCACAAATGATGTGTATGCAAGCGAGGTGGTGGTGATGGTGCGCATGCGACCGGCTCCGCTCTGCGCGGCGGCGGCCGCGCTGCTCACGCTGACCGCCGCCTGCGCCGACGACGGGGATCCGTCGTCGCGCCCCACGACCTCCCCGTCCTCCTCACGGCCGCCGTCCACATCTCCGGTACGGACACCCTCCACCGCGACCACGCCGTCGCCGACCCCCACCGCGAGCGCCCCCGACGATCCGGCCGACGCGAAGAAGCAGATCCGCGCGTCCTGGTCCCGCTTCTTCAGCCCCCGGTCCTCGGTCGAGGAGCGCGCGAAGGTGGCGGAGAACGGCGACCTGTACAAGCTGATGCTCGAGGCGCTGGCCGACGATCCGAAGGCCCGGACGCTCAGGGTGCGCATCGACTCGGTGAGATTCACCTCCGACCAGCGGGCGACGGTCCGCTACACGCTGTTCTCCGACGGCCGGCGAGTGGGCCCGACCGCTCCGGGGGCGTCCGTACGCCAGGACGGCGCATGGAAGGTGTCGTTCGCCACCGTGTGTTCCCTGACGAAGTACGGCAAGGACGTCCCCCGGGCAGCCGAATGCTGACTCAGCGGCTCAGCCTCCCCACGTACTGGGACACGGCGACTGCCAGCCGGGGCGAGGCGAACCGGGTCCCACAGACGAAGCGCAGCACCGGCCCGGAGGTCGCCGCGGCCGGCAGCCCGGTGAAGTACAGGCCCGGCACGGACGAGCCGAAGTCCTTGGCCAGACGCGGGAAGCCCCCGGTACGGACCAGCCCGGCGCGCAGTTCGGGCGAGAGAAAGCCCAGCGCCTCCAGCCGGGGCCGGCAGCCGGTCGCCGCCAGCACATGGTCGGCCTCGACAGTCCGTTCACACCCCCTCTTGTCGGCGGTGAGCAGCTTCACCCCACCGCCGTCGGCCTCCGCCCGGATGATGCGCTGACCAGCCAGCACAGGCACCAGCCCGTGCACCCGGCTCTTCAGCCACCAGGCCCCGCACGGCCGCAGGACCTCACGCACCAGCCGCAGCCGCGGCCCCTCGGGCAGAAACCGGAAGGCGGCCGCGTGGTTGACCGCTCCGTACAGCCCCCACGAGCGGCCCAGCGGGGTGCCGGGCCGCCAGTGCGGCGGGCCGCTCGGCGCCGCGCCGAAGCCCACGGTCCGCCCGCGCACCAGCAGCCGCGGCCGCGCCCCCGGCCTCCCACAGCAGCGCCGCGCTCTCCAGTGCCGACTGCCCGGCCCCGACCACGAGGACGTCCTGCCCTGTGAGACCGGACAGGTCGTTGTGGTGTTAGCTGTGCGAGACCGGCCCCAGGGCCGATGGCCCGTCGGGGACCGCCCCGGCCAGCGCTCCCGGCACGTACGCGAACCCGGTCAGGCCGCTGGCGACCACGACCGTGGTGGCCGGCGTCTCCTCACCCGAGGAGAGCCTGAGCCGGAATTCCGTCCGGCTGCCGGTCGACGGCGAGCACCCGTACGTCCTCCACCTCGGGTACCAGCCGCTCGGCGAACCACAGCCCGTAGCGGACGAACAGGTCGATGGGCACCTGGGCGTGCCCGCCCAGCGGCACCTCGCCGATGTGCGCACAGTGGTCGGCGAGCGTGTACCCGGGCATGGGGCGCGGACAGCGACGACGCGCTCGGCGGCGACTCGAGCAGCATCCCCGCGGGCATCTGCTCGGACCAGCTCGCCATCGGGGTCCCGAAGACCCTGATCCGCAGGCCGCGCGCTGACAGGTGCGCGGTGGTGGACAGGCCGTACGGGCCCGCCCCGATCACGACGACGGTCGTGGACATGATCCCCCTGAAGCGGCCCCGTCCGGGATCGCGGAGCCGCTGATGCGGTGTGAGTGTGACGCGACGTGTGGAATCCGCTCGCCGCCTCTGCCGCGTACGGCCTTCAGGCAGTGGCAAGCGGTGCGCCGAGAGGGGGGCCTCTGCGTACGACACAGTCGGCGAGCCGTATTGCGCCCGGTGAGGCACTGGCGGGCCCGGCGGTGCACAGAGCGGCGAGCAGTTCCGGGATCTGCGGCGCATCGCCGCCGAGCCGTGGGAAGAGCAGCCCCCACAGCCGGGCGCACAGAGAACGTAGCTCCGCCATGGCCCCGAACGCCCCGAGGCGGCCGTCCTGCGCGGCATGCAGCATGAGGCCCAGCAGAACGGTCATGACGGCATGGGCCGCCACCACGGGCCACCCGTGGTCCACCCGGTCCAGCCACCCGTGCAGGTCGTCGCCGCCCGCGACGAAACCCCAGCCCGCCACGGCCTGTGCCCCCAGCGCGAGCGGCACCTGACGGGCCAGTGTGCTCGGACCACAGACGACGGGAAAGGCGAGGACGAACAGGATCGCCGTCATGGCGGCAAGGGCCGCCCAGGACGGGGAGACGTCGAACACCACATGGTGTCCGGCGACGGCGAGCACGGTGCTCATCACCGAGACCACGGCCGCTCGGGCAGCCGCCATCCGCACCGAAGACGACGCACCGCCGGATCGGCACAGGCGGGACACAAGGGTCAAAGGCACCATGGCCCACCCATGATGAGGCGGGAGCCGCCGCCTTGTCACTACCGCGCGGCCCGCCTCCGCACCCAGCGGCGCCCGAGCACGGCGGCCAGGACGTGCGCGGCCAGGCCGCCCGCCATGACGACGAGTCCGGCCTTCATGCCCAGCCACAGATGGAGGGCCAGACCACCGGCGATCAGAGGCAGGGCGAGAGCACGAAGGAGACGACCGCACCCCGGGCCGTGCGTCATCCGGCCGCCTCCCCCGCCACGCCACGACCTCGCTCATCGGCGGCCGGCTTCACCCCACGTACGAAGTGAAGGAAGGGCCGCAGATCACCGGAGTTCAGGCCGCCGAAGCCCGCCTCCCGGGCGAGGGGTTCGAGCAGGTGCACCGGATTGTGCCGCATGACCGGGCCGCTCAGTGGCCCGATAAGGCGCCGGGCCAGCCTGCCGGACGGTGGGCGGTAGTCGGCGATGAGCACCCGGCCGCCGGGCCGCAGGACCCGGAACATCTCCTTGATCGCCTGGGCGCGTTTCGCCTCCGGGATGTGATGCACCGCCAGGCTGGTCACCACGACGTCGAACGTGCCGTCGGGGGCGTCCAGATCCTCGGCGAACCCCTCGCTGAACGTACAGCCGCCCAAGCGGGTGTGGTCGCGGGCGTAACGGATCATCGGACCCGATGGGTCCACCCCGAGGACGGTCCCGTCCGGAGCCACCGTCTCGGCCATCATGCGCGCCAGATAGCCGGTGCCGCAGCCGACGTCGAGCACGTGTTCGCCGGGGCGGACGCCGCTCAGGGCGACGAGCTGCCCGTAGAGGCGTCGACGCCGCCCGGCGAACCCGAGCCCGCTGAAGACTTCGTAAGCCCGCGCATGCCCGATGGCACCTGGCGCCCCCGGATGGGGTCTGCCGTGAAGAAGCCGTCCGAGCATGACCCACACCTCCTTACTTAGTCGCGACTAAGAACACTTGGCGAGCTTAGTGGCGACTAAGTAACGGGGCAAGCACCCGACTACGCTGGAGGCGTGAGCCAGACCCCGCCGCTTTCCGCCCCCACCACACCGCGCCGCACCCGGCTGACCGCGGAGCAGCGCCGCGAGGTGATCCTGGACGCGGCGACCGAGGTGTTCGCGGACGTGGGCTACCAGCACGGCAAGGTCTCGGACATCGCCCGGCGCATCGGCGTGAGCGAACCGGTGGTCTTCCAGAACTTCGGCACCAAGGCCGCCCTCTTCTCAGCGGTGCTGGAGCGGGCGACCCATCAGATCACCGCACAGCTGCGGGCCGCCGCCGACACCGGCCAGTCGGTGCCCGACCTGCTCGCCGCCTGGCTGGCTCCGGAGCACATCGACCGGATGCACTCCCGGGGCTCCATGGGCGTGCTGTTCGCCGACATGCTCGGGCCCGCCACCGCACCCGAGGTCCATGACGCCGCCCGTACGGCCGTCCAGCAGATGATCGCGGGCATCGCGGACCTGCTCCGCCAGGGCCAGCGCGATGGCGACATCCGCCCCGACCTCGACCCGGAAACGGGAGCCTGGTGGCTGATGTCCCTGCTCAACTCACACCATTTCCGCACCGCGGTCATGGACGACCGCACCGCCATCGAATCAGGGCTGACCAGGCTGCTCCTAGAATCCCTGACGCGCCCCGCCGAGGTGCGCGAACCATGACCGGGGCATCACACGGGATACGGAGACCTGGGCATTCGCTGCGGCGGTCAGCGGAAGGTCCCGGGCGGGGTGAACGGGACGACGATCGTCGCGCTACTCATGTCCGCCTGCTGTAGCTTCCGCGCCTACGGTCCCAAACGGTACGGCTGCCGCGAATGGTGGGCAGCCCGGGTGCCGTCGTAGTCGGCCTCAAGTAGGCGGGAGCCGGTGAGCCCCGCTGGCTCGGTGCGGCTTACGGTTCCTCCTTCGAGATAGACCATTTCCTCATCAGCGAGAGCTTTGAGCCCGGCAACTGGCTCGCGGCCCGGGGCCGGTGGCTGTCGTACTCGGTCGGCAGGACCATCACCGACACCATTCACCGGACCGTGCTGAAAGTCCCGGCATCGGCCTGGACCCCGGCCATCGAGCTCGGCGGCGAGGTCCGCGACGGCGCCTGGGTGGCCGAGGTCGGCGGGGACTGCCTGAAGGGGTGGCCGAGGGGGATGCGGCTGATCGTCCGCAAGGAGCGCCCGCACCCCGGAGCCCAACTCCGCTTCACCGACGCCGACGCATGCGCCTGACCTGTTTCGCCACCAACACTCCCGGCACCGCGATCGCCGGCCTCGAACTGCGCCACCGCCAGTTACCCAGGCGCGCGCGGACTGGATGACGGGCACCC
>NZ_JAAAYH010000145.1:0-19355 GCF_018035285.1 Streptomyces sp. MK37H
ATCTGGACGCCGCTGGCCGTGCTGCTGGTGATCATCCTGGGCGTCGTCCAGGCGCTGCGGCCGCTGCCGGATCCATCGCTGAAGCTCACCTCGGACGCCTCCTACCGCTTCGGCGGCGGCGCGCTCTCGATGCCGTGGCCCGACCAGGGGCAGTCGGCCGCCGAGGTCGAGGGCGTCGGCAGCCTGGGCACCTCCGGGGAGCAGAAGCCCGTGCCGATCGCCAGCGTCACCAAGGTCATGACGGCCTATGTGGTGCTCAAGGACCATCCGCTGAAGGGCGACGCGGAGGGTCCGAAGATCAAGATCGACGCGCAGGCGGCCGAGGAGGCGAAGTCCGCCGACGAGTCGCGGGCGGAGGTCAAGGAGGGGCAGAGCTTCACCCAGCACCAGCTGCTCCAGCTGCTGCTGATCAACTCCAGCAACAACATCGCCCGGCTGCTCGCCCGCTGGGACGCCGGATCGCTCGACGCGTTCGTGAAGAAGATGAACGACGCCGCCGAGAGCCTGGGGATGAAGCACACCACCTACACCGACCCCAGCGGTCTGAAGGAGTCCACCAAGTCCACCGCGGCCGACCAGCTGAAACTGGCGAAGGCGGCGATGCAGTCCGATGCGTTCCGGGCGGTCGTGGCCACGCCCAACACCGATATCCCGGGGCTCGAGGACCGCATCTACAACAACAACAATCTGCTGGTGAAGCCGGGGGTGATCGGCATCAAGACCGGTTCGTCCACCCCGGCCGGCGGTGCGCTGATGTGGGGCGCCGTCCGGACGATCGACGGCAAGAAGCAGCGGATCCTCGGTGTGGTCCTCGAGCAGCGCGCGACCACCACGCTGGACGCCAGCCTCCAGCTCGCGCAGACCAACAGCTACAAGCTGATCACCGCCGCGCAGGACGCCCTCACCTCGGCCACCGTCATCAAGAAGGGCGATGTCGTCGGCCAGGTCGACGACGGCCTCGGCGGCACCACGCCGGTAGTCGCCACCAAGGATCTGAAGGCGGTCGGCTGGTCCGGTCTGACGGTCGACATCAAGATCGGCGACGGCGGTAAGAAGGTGCCGCACTCGGCCAAGGCGGGCACGGTCGTCGGCGAGGTGACCGTGGGCACGGGCCCCGGGCAGCTCAAGGCGCCGGTGGCCCTTCAGGATGATCTGTCCGAGCCGTCGTTCGGCGCGAAACTGACCCGTATCGGCTGACCCACGCGGGAAGTGGGACAGAGGGGACGAGAGGAAGCGGCCCCGGCGCGAAACGCCGCCGGGGCCCGAGCCGGATCGGGGCCGCCCGAGCGTGCTAGCGTCGATGGGTCCCCGGCCTGGACCCACCGCGGAACCGGAGTGATCCGGCGCGGGGTTGAGGACGATGGGGCAGACCTCGGGGGAAGACGGGGAGAGCCGCAGTGACCACCGTGGAGCCGACACGGGCCGATGAAGGCGGGGGCTCGGAGGAGAGCACCGCCGCACGAATACGCGTACCCACGCAGCGCTGGCCGGCCGGGCCGGCCGGCCCGGCGGAGGCGGAGCGCGAGAGCCGCCAGGCCACTTCGAGCGGGCTGCTCCAGCGCGCCCGGACGGCGGCCCTGCGCCATCCGGTTCTGGCCGCCCTGGCCGCCGCCGCGCTGCTGCATCTGGTGTGGGTGGCGCTGCTCGCGAACAGCGGCGGTGACCTCGCCGCGCAGGACGCCTGGGCGGAGTTCGCCCTCCAGCACCCGGACCTGGCGTACAACCTGGCCTGGTACGGCGGGATGCACCCGGTCTCGTACAGCGTCATCTCGCCATATCTGATGGCGGTCCTCGGGGTCCGCTCGACGATGATGGTCGCGGGGACGCTGTCCGCCGGGCTGCTCGCGCTGCTGCTGGTGCGCAGCCGTGCCGTACGGCGGCCGTTGTGGCCCGCCATGTACGGCGCGTTCGCGCTGACCTGCAACGCCATCTCGGGCCGGGTGACCTTCGGGCTCGGCGCGATGTTCGGGCTCGCGGCCGTCGCCGTGATCTTCGCCTGGCCCCGGCGGTGGCGCTCCCGGCACTGGCACCACAGGACCGGACGGTTCGTCCTGGCCGCCGTGCTGTCGGCGCTGGCGACCATGTCCAGTCCGGTGGCCGGTCTGTTCGTGGGCGTCGTGGCCGCCGGGCTGTGGCTGACCAGGCGGCGCCCCGCCGCGTACGCGCTCGGGATCACCCCGGCCGTGGTGGTCGGCCTGTCGGCGTGGCTGTTCCCGTTCTCCGGTGAGCAGCCGATGGGCATCGGGTCGGTGATCCTGCCGTTCATCACTGGTGCCGCCACGCTGATGTGTGTGCCGCGCACCTGGTCGACGGTGCGGGTCGGGGCCGGGCTCTACTGCCTGGGAGTGGTGCTCACCTGGGCGATCCCCTCCCAGATCGGCACCAATATCTCCCGGCTCGGCATGGTCTTCGGCGGTGTGGTGCTGATCGCCGCGCTGCCCGCGGTGCGCAAGCCACCGCGCGCCGAGCTGCGCACGACGCGCGCGGGCCGCCGTTGGACCGTTCTGGTGCTGGCGCTCGCGACCGTCACCGTGTGGCAGGGGGTCAAGACCGTCGACGACGTGATCCACACCGCCCCCTCGGCGTCCTGGGCCCGTGAGCTGGCGCCGCTGGTCGACCGGCTCAAGCGGGAGAAGGCCGACCGGGGCCGGGTCGAGGTGGTTCCGGTGCGCAGCCACCGCGAGTCCTCCGCGCTCGCCCCGTACGTCAATCTGGCGCGCGGCTGGAACCGCCAGCGCGACCTGGACCGGAACCCGATCTTCTACGGCGAGGACACCCTCACCCCGGTCAGTTACCACGAATGGCTCAAGCGCTGGGCGGTGCACTATGTGGTGCTGCCCGCGGACGACCCGGACACCGCGGCGGAGAAGGAGTCCGAGCTGCTCGGCACCGAGCTGCCGTATCTGCGCCAGGTCTGGTCGGACGAGAACTGGAAGCTGTACGAGGTCAAGGACCCGACGCAGATCGCCGACCCGCCCGCCACCGTGCGGCGCGCGGGCGCCGACCAGCTGGTGCTGTCGGTCCGCGCCAAGGGTCCGGTGCTCATCCGCATCCCGTACTCGCCGTGGTTGGGTCTGGTGGACAAGGACGGGCACAGCGTCCGCGCCCCGAAGGGGGAGGACGACCGGCTGCCCATCAACCGCGAGGGCTGCCTCACCAAGCAGATCGAGGGCGGGGAAGAGGGCCAGCCGGAGGACGAGTGGACCGTGCTGCACGCCCCCCGGCCCGGCATCTACCGCATAACGGGCAAGTACCAGCTGCCGCGCGGCACGCCCTGCCCGGACGAGATGGCTCCCTGAGCCCGCTCGGCGGCAGACCGGTCTCCTGGCCCGGTCAGCGGCTGACCCGGTTTCCTGAGCCCGGTCAGCCGCAGACCGTCGACAGCCAGGGCTGGTCGGGGGTGTCGCGGAGGCTCTGGCGGATTCTCTCCAGGCTGCGCAGCAGCCCGTCCGGCGGCTTGCTGGTGTCGCTGAGGTAGGCCAGCGCGGCGCGCTGGAAGGCCACCCGCATCCGCGTGGGCATGGCGTCGGAGGCGTCCAGGCACAGCGAGACCGAGTCCCGGAGCGTCTTCGCGATGCTCCGGCCCACGGCGTCGTCGCCCTGGGCGTCCAACTGGACGTCGCTGTTGGCGAAGAACGGGTGGGTGCTGCTGTCGGCGGTCTTCTCGCCCCATGCCCGCTGGGCGTCGGCCGAGATCAGATAGCGCATCAGCTCCTGCGCCTGCGGGGTGTCGCGGAACATCGCGGCGAAGTCGCCGGACACCTCCCGGGCGGTGGATCGCCGGTCGGTGCCGGGGAGGAGCCCGGGGGAGAAGGCGAAGGCCGCCTTGGCGGGGTCGGGGTAGCCGCCACGGATGAACGACCCCTGGTGCTCCAGCGCGCACGGCGGGTTCGTGCCGAACAGCTTCGTGCCCGCCTCGCGGAAGTCCATGATCAGCGCGGTGCGCGCGGTGTCCTTGCCGAAGAGCGAGCCCCAGCTCTGCCAGGCCCGCTCCACCCGGGGGTCCGTCCACGGCAGCCCGCCGGTGGCCCAGTCCTGGTAGACGGATCGGCCCTGCTGTTGGAGGAGCAGATCCTCGATCCAGTCGGTGCCGGGCCAGCCGGAGGCCGCGTCGTCGCCCATTCCGACGCACCACTGGCGGCCGTCGGCGGCGAGGGCGGGCAGGGTACCCGGGCGGCGGTCGCGGTCGTACCACACGATGCTCTTCAGATCGGCCTTGACCGCGATCCCGTACACCGGCCCGTCGGCGCTCAGCCGGGGCGTCCACAGCTTTCCGTAGGCCGTGGCCTCCCGGCTCGGGATCACTCCGTCCAGCGGGGTCAGCTGGCGTTGGCGGGCGTACGCGGCCAGCTCGCCCGTGCTGGGCAGCACGGCGATGTCGGGCGGGGTCCCGGAGGCCACCTCCGAGGACAGCACCTCGCGCAGCGCGGTGGTGCCCTGATAGTCCACATGGATCCCGGTGCGCCGGGTGAATGTGTCCAGCAGGCCCCGGAACGCCTTGCCCTCGTCGCGGGTCCATGACGCGAGCACGCTGACACTGCCGCGCGACTGCCAGCCACTCGTATCGCCCGCGCCCACGACACACAGCAGCACCATCCACAGCCCGAGGACCGTGGCCGTGGCGTGCCCGGACCGCTTCGCCGCGCTCATCGGGACTGGAACCGGTACTCGTCGATACGCGGCTGCAGACCGACCAGGACCAGGGCGGCCAGTACGGCGCCGCCCACGGGTATCCAGCCGACCGCACCGGCCTGCCAATGCGCGTTCCGCATCGTCCTCGCGACCTCCCTGGCGGTGGGGCCGCCGGTGCGGCCGATGTCCGATTGGGTCAGGCTGGCCCGGGCCGACTCCAGCCGGTCCTGGGTCTGGTACGTGAACACCGCCAGCGGCAGCAGGGCGACGAGCAGCGCGGTGGCCGCCGCCAGCCAGGGGTTGACCAGTCGCCGGAAGCGGTGCCGCAGAAAGCGCTGGGTGTGGACGAGCAGCGCCGCCAGCGTGAGGAACAGCCCCGGCACCAGCAGCCACCAGGCGAACGCCAGCAGCCAGCCGAACGAGGTCTGGTCGTCGAGCACGCCGAACTGCCGCTGCTGCACCGCCTTCAGACGGTCGAGGACGCCGCTGTGGTCGTGCCGCAGGATGGAGTCGGCGTACCGCAGGTAGGCATCCCTGAGCGTCGGGTTCTCGCGGTTCGCGTACGCCTGCTCGACGGTGTCGCCGTAGGACGTCACCAGCGCCGCCGAGGTGCGCAGGGCGCCGCGCGCCGACTCGCCCCCGATGGTGCTCTTGGACACCTGGGTCAGGCTCTGCTTGGCCGTCGACAGCTTGTCGCGGTATTCCTCGCTGAGCCCCTCGAACTCCGCGGTGGGGCTGGAGACGCTGCGCCGGGCCTCGTCGTAGGAGGCGTTCAGCGCGTCGATCGCGGCGGCCACCTGCAGTATCGCCGGGGTGGACCGGTCGGTCACCGCCTTGGAGTTGCGGCTGACGCCGTAGTACGCGGCCAGCAGCGCGGCCACGGCCACCGCCGTGACCACGAGCAGGGCGATCAGCCGGCGCACCAGGAAGGCCCGGGTGGCGCTCATAGCGCGCCGTCCGCTTGACCCGCTTGACCCGATTCGCCGTTCAGGGGGGCGTTGCACTGCTGGCAGAACCCGGCGGTGGCGGGCGACCGGCGCCCGCAGGCCGGGCAGCGGACATCCGCGGCGGGCGGCGCGGCGGGCTCCGGGCGCTCCAGCCCCATGAAGGGGGCGCTCTCCTCCGACACGACGATCACCGAGTTGAGGTCCAGCGGCCGGATGGGCTCGCGGATCCGCACCTCGCCGGTGGCGGCGTCGACGATGTGGACCAGCCCGCTCAGCCGGGCCAGCATCTTCTCGCTGCCCAGCTGATGGGCCAGCTGGACGGCGCGCCCCCACTGGCGGCGGGCCCGCTCCCGGTCACCCGCCTCGTACGCGTCACAGCCCGAGGTGATCGCGTGACCCAGCTCGGAGTCGGCGTCGTAGTGGGCCAGCCGGGGGTCGATACGGGACGACAGCAGCACATCGTCCGTCCACTGGACCAGCACCGACTCCGGCTCGGGCAGCGGCAGCGCGGTGTCGCCCTCCACCGCCAGCTCCACGGCGGCGAGCTCCACGTCCTCGCCCATCGGATCGCGCCGCGGATCGGCGAGCACGGACACCTGGTACTCGCGGGTCTCGTCGCCCCACGCCCTGGTGGTCCACTCCCAGGTGCGCTCATCGGGGCGGACGCCCTCGTCGGTGAGGTCAGCCCGGGTGGGGTGCACCTGCTTGACGAAGCCGACCCGGCTGCCCGCCCGGGTGCGGATCCGGATCCGCACCCCGGCCAGCGCCTTGGCCATCGAGGCGGAGACCATCTCCTCGAACTCGGCGGCCAGCGTGGAGTCCTTCAGGACCGCGTCGGCCCGGCCGTGCAGCCGGTGGGCGATCCGCTTCAGCTCGGTGGCGTCCCAGCCGTCGCCGATCCCGCGCGCGTCACAGGTGAAATGCGGGGCGCAGGCGTCCAGCACCTGGTCCAGATAGCCGGGCGGGTCGTGTTCGTTGCGGCCGTCGGTGAGCAGCAGGGTGTGCCGGATCGTGGCGGGCTGCCGCAGATGCAGCCGCCGGGCGAGGTCCAGCCAGGAGCCGATCGCGGTGCCCCCGACCGCGGGCAGCCGGGCCGCCACCCGGGCGGCGGCGGCCTTGGTGTCCGGCCCCGCCACCGCCATGCCGCCGGTGAACGGATAGACCACCTGGGCCTGTTCGGTGCCCTCGACGATCGCGAAGCGGGTGCCGTCGCGCAGTATGCCGACCGCGGTGGCGGTGGCCCGGCGCGCCGCCGCGATCTTCGTCGGCGGCCAGCTCATCGACATCGAGCAGTCGATGACGATGACCTCCGAAGTGGCGGTACGGGCCGCCGCCGGGCCCAGGCCGTGGGCCCGCACGCTGACGATGGCGTGCATCTCGGTGCGGCCCGCGGAGGCGGGCAGGTACTTGTTCTGGTGCACCCGCAGGGTGAGGGCCGGGCCCCCGTCCGCGCCCCCTGGGCCGAACTGCCTTCTGCGGTCCTCGCTCATCTGATCCCCCTGTCAGACGCGGGTCATGGGCCTGATGGCATTCGCGCGGTCGATCAGCACCCCGAGCGCCTCGGGGCTGTCCGCCTGCCGGGCCAGCCGGCGCAGGGTCAGCTCCAATTCCGCGCGCAGCGCGCTTTCGTTCTCCCACTCCCCATACACCAGTGACCGGGGTTCGGTTCCCCTCCGGGGCGCTTCAGTCGCCAGAACGGCGCGCCCCTTCCGTACCCAGCGCCTTGAACGGACGTGCTCAGCGGGCTCAACCAGCCGCTCCCCGGCAGCGGACCGCCGCTCCGCCCAGTCCAGCGTCACCTCCAGCGACTCCGCCGTCAGCCGGTCGCGGGCCGGGCCGGACTCGCGCCCCTCGTCCAGATACAGCCGCGGCAGCCTCGTGCGCACCTCCGCCAGGTCCTCGGCCGTCGGCAGGGCGTCGGGGTGGCCCAGCCGCCCCGACAGCACCCGCACTATGGCGATCCGCGCGGCGTCGTAGTGGCGGGAGACCTTCGGCACTCCGCCGAGGATCTCCACCGCGCCGCCCCGGTCGCCCGCCGCGAGCCGGAGCCGGGCCAGCCCGAAGGCGGCGCTGCCCTGCGAGCGGTTGCGCTGCCACACCGCCTCGTAGAACCGCTTGGCGGCCTCGTGGTCGCCCAGGTGCTCGGCGCAGTAGCCGAGCGCCAGCTTGGGCGCGTACTCCCCGGGCAGGGCGCTGTAGACCTCGTCGAACTCGCGCCGGGCGTCGGCCACCGCGCCGTCCGCGAGCCGCAGCAGGGCGCGGTGCCAGGACAGCCGCCAGTCGTACGGGGCGGCGGAGCCGATCAGCTCCACGGCGATCGCCAACTCTTCGGCCGCCGCGTCCCGTTCGCCCAGCTCCAGACAGGCGCGGCAGACGCGCAGCCGGATCTCGGCGGAGGGGCGGGGGAAGGCGCGCAACTGCTCGATCAGCCGCCGCGGCCCGCTGTCGGTGGGGACGCCCAGCAGCGCCGCGCCGGGATCCGCCGCGTCCGGGAACGGCACCGGCAGCCCGAGCGGCACCCGCTCCGGCCGGGGCAGCCCGGACGCCAGCAGCGGGCGCGGCTCCCCGTCCAGCCAGCGCTCCAGGGCCGGGATCCGGCCCAGCGAGGAGTCCAGCAGCGCCGACGTGGGGGCGAAGAGCGTGGACGGCTCGGGCTGCTCCCGGCTGAGCCGCAGCGAGTGGATCTCCCGCAGCACGCCCCACAGTTGCTCGGACATCTCCGCGGCCGATCCGAACCGCCGCTCCGGGTCGGCCGCGGTGGCGCGGGCCAGCACCCGGCGGTAGGACTCGGCGCCCAGCCCCGGCGGCCGCTGGGCCTGTCGGGTGGCCTTGTCCGAGAGCTCCTCGAGCGTCCTGCCGACCCCGAAGAGGTCATGGCGCTGGGTGAGCGCGGAGGCGCCCCGGGCCAGCACCTCGGGGGCGGCGAACGCCTCGGTGATCACCGGCGGCCCGCCGTCCCGCTGGCCCAGCCGCCGTACCGCGCCGAGGTCGATCACCTTGACCCGGTCCTCGTGGTGCATCACATTGCTCGGTTTGAGATCGCAGTACAGCAGCTTCTCGCCGTGCAGATAGCCCAGCGCGCGCAGCACCAGACAGCCGTAGGCCAGGATGTGCTCGTACAGCCGCGGCCCGTCGTACGGCTTCACCGCGTCCGCGATGTGGTCCTTGATCTGGGCGAGGGTCATCCCGCCGACGAACTCCATCACGATGTAGCCCGTCAGCGCCCCGTCGTCGCGGGGGTCGGGCTGGGTCACGTAGTTGATGATCCGGACGATGCCGGGGTGGTCGAGCATGGTCAGATAGCGGCGCTCCTCGACCGCCACCCGCAGGGCCGCCTCGTCCTCGTTGTTGATCAGGCCCTTGATGGCCACGGGCTGGTCGTCCAGCTGGGTGTCCTCGGCGAGATAGACCCAGCCGAGCCCGCCGTACCCGACGCAGCCGATCACCCGGTACTGATCGCCCAGCAGATCGCCGGGGCTCAGCCGCGGGGTGAAGTCGAACGGATGGCGGCAGCGCGGGCAGTAGCCCCGGGAGAGCGCGGGCTGTCCGGCGTAGGGCGCGCCCACCATCTCGCCGCACCCCTCCCAGCCGCAGGTCTGGCCGCGCGACGGGGGATGCGGATCGTCCATCACCAGATCGCGCAGCGAGGGCAGTTCGACGCGGGGCAGGTCCAGCAGGCCCTCGCCGGCCGGCCGCACCGTGAACTTCCGCGCCACATCGCGGCGGCGGGCACGGGCCGTGGTCGCGGTGGACTCGGAGGCCAAAGGGGTAGCGGGCTCAGCGCGCGGGGGAGGGGGAGAAGGGGCGGCGGGCAGGGGCCCGCGGCCGCACTCCGAGCAGAACCCCCGGGCGTTGATCCGGCCCAGGCCCTCGCCGCGGCAGTCCGGGCGATTGCAGTCCGGGCGATTGCCGTCCGTCATGGCGCCTCCCCCTCCGGCGGTGTGTGCACGGCGGCCACGAACCGGTCGACGGCCCGGCGGGCCTCCGGCAGATCACAGGGCACCTCGGCCAGCAGCCGCACCGCGGCGCGGTGCAGCGGAATCAGCTCGGCCCGCTCGGACTCGGCCTTGGTCCCGAGCATCGCCGTGTACGACACCAGCTGCCACTTCAGCTCCTGGACCGCCGGCTGCTGGGCGTCGATCACCCGCAGCGTCTCCTCGGCCCGCTCGGCGACCGCCCGCACCGAGTGCTCGAACGCGGCCAGCTTGGCGACGATGCGGTGGGAGCGCAGCTCGGGGTCGGAGCGCAGCCGGGTCAGATTGATCCGCAGGGCCGTGGCGTCCTCGGCGTCCGATAAGGACGAGCGGCGCGCCCCGCGCCCGGCCGTCTCGTGCTCGCGGTCGGCGGCGAGCGCCACCCGCCCGGCGAGCTCGTCCAGCCAGGCGTCGATCCGGGCCGCCTCGGGGCGGAACAGCCGCTCGGCCAGTCGCAGTCCGCTCGAGCGGGGGTCGCGGAAGACCAGCAGCAGGCGGCTGCCCCGGTCGGCGAGCAGCTTCATGAAGCCGACCAGCGCCTCGGGGTCGCGGGCACGGTCCACGCCGACGGCCACGATGGTGAGCGGCACGGCGTTGGCCCGGACCCGGCTGAGCGGGGAGGTGTCGCCGGGCGAGCGCAGATCCATCCGGTCCGCGACCCGCAGCGCGACCTCGGTGTCGGTGCGCTTGGTGACGTCGATGGCCAGGTCCACGCTGCCCAGCGGCGGTACGGTGCCGTGCGGCGCGGCCGAGACCGCCTCGTCGGGGCCGCCGCCCGACAGCTCGCGGTCGGCGAGCGTGATGGCGCGGCTCAGCGCCTCGTACCGCGCGTGGTCGTCGTCCTCGATGACCACGGTCTCCACGTCCGTGATGCCCGGGCGCCCGGTCAGGGGCTCCCGGCGCAGCCATACGGCGAGCCGCTGGGCGAAGCCGATGTCCTGGACGCCGGTGGTCAGCGGGGAGACCAGCGGCCGGTCCACCCCGGGGTCCCCGCGCACCCAGCGGTGGACCACCGGCAGATGGCGGACGATCGTCTCGACCGGGATCATGTAGGAGACGCTGAGGCGCTCGGCGGAGGGGATGTCGACCGGGTCGTCGTACCGGCTGACGACCATGCCGATGACATGCCGGGTCGCCTCGTCCTCCACCCCGGCGCCGCTGAAGCCCTTACGGACCACATCCCTGGGCGACTTGGGGTCAAGGCCCACCCACTCCGCCCGGGGGCCGACCCGCCCGGCGGTCTTCGCGCGCAGATAGTGGCCGTTGTCGAGCCCCTTGGGGAAGCCGCCCATCCACACCGGCCGGCCGAGCACCGGCGGCAGCCGGTAGAGCGGCGCGGCGTGCTCGGCGGGCTGCGGCCGGCCCAGCCGCAGCAGCGCCACATCGCCGCAGCCGTCGGAGCGCTGGGGCACCCAGCAGCCGTCGGCGACGCGCGCGGGGACGGGCTGGGCCTCGTGCACCTCGACCAGCTCGACCAGCACCTCGGTGGCGGGAACCGGGAGCCCGTCGTCGGGGATCACATGGGCGCATGTCAGCACAGTCTCGCTGCCCAGAAGGATTCCGGCGCCCAGGACGTCACCGGCCGAACTACGGATCCTCACCCGCCATGTGCCCCCGTTGGAGGTCGCATCGGCGGTAATGCCCATTTCCGCCCCCATGTGGCAAGAGCATACGCCCGAGAGGTACGGAAGTGACCCGTCCGTCCGATGGGTCACGGGAACGAGTGAGGGGCGGGGCCCGGGGCCGCAGAGGGGCGTGCCAGGGCGGTACGGGGCGGGACGGCAGGCCCGGCGCATCCGGTGCCCTGCCCCGCCAGCCCGCACGCCCGGCCGAACGGGTGACGTAGCGTCACTCTCCTTGTGGCGGGCTACGTCGGATGGATTACTGAAAATGTGCGGTGGAACCCCCCGTCGATTCTTTCGGCGCTGGGGACGCCGCGTCCTCGCCGGAGCCGGGCGCCAGGCGTACCGCGAGGAGGACCGGGCGGGTGCCCCAAAGCCCGCGGTCGCGCACCGGACTTCCGTGAGCGCGAGCGGGTCCAGCCCGCCCGGTCCCGTCCACGCCCCGCCCTCACCCAGGAGGCAATGCGCCATGCCCATCTCACCCAGCCAGGGGTCGTCCGCCGGCGGACAGACCGTCAACATCACCGGCAGCAACCTCGCTGGTGCCACGGCCGTGCACTTCGGCAGCAATCTGGCCACCATCACCGCCAACGACGCCACCTCCGTGACGGTCACCACGCCGTCCGGCAACGGGGTGGTGCCGGTGACCGTGACCACGCCCGGCGGCACCAGCAATCCGCTGAACTTCTTCTACGTCGGCGCGCCCTTCAAGTCCGGGCTGAGCAGCACCGCCGGACCGCTCGTGGGCGGCAACACCATCACCATCACCGGCACCGGGCTGTCGACCGCCAACGCCGTGCACTTCGGCGCCAACACCGCGACGCCCACCGTCGTCTCCGACAGCCAGATCACCGCGGCCGTACCGGCCGGTGCAGCGGCCGGGTCGGTCGGGGTGAGCGTCACCACCGCGGGCGGCACCAACAACGGCTTCTCCTACACCTACGTGGACGTGCCGACGGTCATCGGCTTCACGCCTGCCTCGGGCCCGCCCTCCGGCGGCACCGCGGTGACCATCACCGGCACCAACCTGTCCACCACCCAGTCGGTGACCTTCGGCGGCATCGCGGCGCCGTTCACCGTCATCAGCGACACCTCCGTGTCCGCGGTGTCGCCGCCCACGTCGGACGGGGCGCCCGGCCCCGCCGGCATCGCGGTCACCACCCTGGCCGGCAGCGCCACTGCCCCGACCTCGTTCCAGTACGTGGCCGGTCCGGGCATCTGATCACCCGTGGGACGACCCGCTAGAAGGAGAAGCACCTTGAGTACCCCTCAAGCCAGAGGTACAGGCAACGGACCCTCGACGGCCGTGGCGTCCCCTCCTGTGATCAGTTCCGTGAGCCCCGCCGCCGGTTCGCCCGGCGGCGGGACCCCGGTCACCCTCACCGGGAGCAACTTCACCCAGGCCACGGTGGTCCGCTTCGGCCCGAACTTCGCCTTGTCGTACACCGTGGTCTCCGCCACGCAGATCACGGCGGTGGCGCCGCCGGGCAGCGGCACCGTGCAGATCACGGTGACCACGCCGGGTGGGACGAGCAACGGGGTGGCGTTCGGCTATGCCGCCGCCCCCACCCTCACCGGCATCTCGCCCGCCACGGGTCCCGCCGCCGGCGGTACGACGGTCACCCTGACCGGCACCAATCTCCTCGGCGCGACGGCGGTCAGCTTCGGTTCGACGCCCGCCTCGTCGTTCACGGTGGTGTCCGCGACGCAGATCACGGCGGTGGCCCCGCCGGGGGCCGCCGGGCCGGTGCAGATCACCGTGACGGGGCCGGGCGGCACCAGCAATGGGGTGGCGTACAGCTATGTGGTGGTGGCGGTGCCGGTGCTGGCGTCTGTCTCTCCGGGGCAGGGGCCGGTTGGTGGCGGCAATACCGTCACGCTGATGGGGAGCGGCTTTACGGGTGCGACGGCGGTGCGTTTCGGTTCGACGCCCGCCTCGTCGTTCACGGTGGTGTCCGCGACGCAGATCACGGCGGTGGCCCCGGCGGGGAGTGGCACGGTGCAGGTCACGGTGACGGGGCCGGGTGGTACGAGCAGTGGGGTGGCGTACAGCTATGTGGCGGTGGCGGTGCCGGTGCTGGCGTCCGTCTCTCCGGGGCAGGGGCCGGTTGGTGGCGGGAACACGGTGACGCTCATCGGTAGCGGCCTTACGGGCGTCACGGCGGTCACCTTCGGTTCCACGCCCGCCCTGTCGTTCACCGTGGTCTCGGCCACCCAGATCACCGCGGTGGCCCCGCCGGGGGCCGCCGGGCCGGTGCAGATCACCGTGACGGGGCCGGGCGGCACCAGCAATGGGGTCACGTACTTCTACGTCGGCGTCCCCACTCTCACCGGCGCCTCACCCGCCCAGGGCCCCACCTCCGGCGGTACGACCGTCACGCTCACCGGCACCAATCTCCTCGGCGCGACGGCGGTCAGGTTCGGGGCCGTCAACGCGACCTCCTTCACGGTGGTGTCGGCCACGCAGATCACGGCCGTGGCGCCGCCCGGCGTCACCACCGTGCAGATCACCGTGACCGGGCCGGGCGGCACCAGCAACGGCGTCCCGTACACCTATGTCCCCACGCCCGTCCTCACCGGCCTGTCGCCGACCCAGGGGCCGCTCGACGCCGGGACCACGGTCACGCTCTTCGGCAGCGGTCTCACCACCACCGGCTCGGTGCTCTTCAGCTCCACGCCCGCCTCCTTCACCGTCGTCTCCGACACCTGGGTCACCGCCATCGCCCCGTCCGGGCCCGCCGGGCCGGTGAACGTGCGGGTCATCACGCCCGGCGGCAGCAGCAACAGCGTCGTCTACACCCGTGTGGGGCCGCCCGGGATCTAGGAGCCGAGGCCCGGGACCACCGCCCCGGCGCGCAGCGGCCGGTCGGCGCACGGCCGGGACCACCACACGCCCTCGCCGTGCGTCAGCCGAGGCAGGAGCCGTTCGAAACCGTGCACCCGGCGGGCCGGGATCTCGCCCCGCAGCAGCCACCCCGTGGCACCGTCCACGCTCTCGCCGATGTCCGCCTCGGCGGCGGCGAGGTGGGCGGTGACCGCGGCGAGCGTCTCGGCCGGAAGCTCCAGCTCGAAGGCGTGGTACGGCTCGTAGATCCGCCACCCCGCCCGGTCCAGGGCCTCCCCGAGCACTACCGGGGTGAGGTCGCGGAAGTCGGCCGCGGTGCTCACCGGGCCGCTGAACCCGGAGCGGACGAGAACGACCCGGCAGTCGGTCACCGAGCGGCCACGGGGCCCGTGGAACAGCGTCTCGTACGCGGTCTCCTCGATCGCGTTGTGGAACGCGCGGGGCAGCGCGCCCAGTTCGGTCTCATAGCCGAAGACCACCCCGGCGCCGCGCTCGGTGGGCTCGACGCGCAGCCCGACGGTCGCCCACGGCCCGGTGTGGCCGACCCGGGCGATCTCGCGGGCGGCCTCGCCGACCCCCGAGGGGCGCTCGACCAGTACGGGACGGCTCGGTTCGAAGTCCGCCTCGATGCCGTAGTCCTGGACCAGCGTGGCCGCGATGATCTCCTTCTGCACCTCCCCGTACAGCAGCACCGAGGTGGCCCCGCCCGGCATCGCCCGCGCGTGGATCAGCGGATCCTGGTCGGCCAGGTCGAGCAGTGCGGTGTGCAGCCGGGACGCGGCGGCGGCGCCGGGCTCGCGGGCGCGGACGAGGGTCTGGAGGCTGGGCGCGGCGAAGTGCCGCCGGTCCGAGGGGGCGTCGTGGACGGGCCCGAGCCGGTCGCCGACCCGGACTCCGGGCAGGCCCTTGATCCTCGCGATGTTCCCGGCGGTCAGTGGCCCCCGCGCGGCCCCCGCGGCTCCGATGACCTCCAGCGCGGTGATCTGCCCGGTGTGCTCGGTCAGGGCGCCGCCGGGCTCGCGGCGGTGCAGGGCCACCCGCTGCCGCAGCGTCACCTCGCCGGAGAACAGCCGCAGATAGGCCGTACGGCCACCACGGCCACTACGTGCGCCGCTTCCGCCGCTTCCGCCGCTTCCGCCGCGCTCCACGGCGAAGACCGTGCCGCGCGGCTCCGCGCCGCCCGGCGCGGGCGGCACCAGCCGTGCCACCCCCTCGACCAGCGGCCCGACACCCTGGCCGCTGAGCGCCGAGCCGAAGAAGACCGGATGCACCAGCCCCTCCGCCGTACGGGCCGCGAGCGCCGCCCCCACCTCCTCGGCCGAGGGCAGCGGACCGTCCACGACCCGCGCGAGCATCGCGTCATCGGTCTCGGCCAGCACCTCGGCCGCCTCGGCGCGCACCCCCGGATCGTCCAGGGAGCGCGGCCGGACGCGGGCGTTCCGCGTGCCCAGGTCCCGTACCGACGTCAGCGGAACGAGATGCGGCGCCAGGGCGCGCCGGATGTCGGCGAGCAGTCCCTCGTCGCGGGCGCCCGCACGGTCGATCTTGTTGATGAAGAGCAGCACCGGGAGCCGCAGCCGCCGCAGGGTCTTCATCAGCACCCTGGTCTGCGCCTGGACGCCCTCGACGGCGGACAGCACGAGTACCGCGCCGTCGAGCACCCCGAGGGCGCGCTCGACCTCGGCGATGAAGTCGGAGTGGCCGGGGGTGTCGATCAGGTTGATCTGGGTGTCCCCGGCGGTGAGGGACGCAACCGCGGTCCGCACGGTGATACCGCGCTGCCGCTCGATCTCGCCGGTGTCGGTCTGGGTGTCCCCGGTGTCGACGCTGCCGAGCCGGTCGATCACCCCGGCGTCGTAGAGCAGCCGCTCGGTCAGGCTGGTCTTACCGGCGTCGACATGGGCGAGCACACCGATGTTGAGGGTCCGTGAGACCCGTGGAGAGCTGGGCATGGATGCTGAGGTCCTCGAAAACGGTCGTCCGGTGGGGGCGCTGAGTCGTTCCGAGGAATCGGCGCATCGGTTGCTCCTGCTCGTAGACGTGAGGTCGCGGACATCCTGGACACGGGGGAGGGCGAAGGCAACCGAATTTCGGGCGGCCCGTCACCGCGTACCCCTCGGCTCGCCCTGTGGGAAGCACGGTCGGCTCGTAGAAAGCGCTGTCACGCCTCTCGACAACGCCCGCCGCTGCCCCGACTCTTCGTAAGCGACGGGGACCGGAGCGGCGGAGGGGACTGACGATGCGGCGCAGAACGCTTCTGGCGGCGGCGGGCACCACCGTGCTCGGCACCGCGCTCACGACGGGCACCGCCTGGGCCGACGAGACCATCGGCGTCGACCCCGGCACCGACCACGGGGCCTGGGAGGGCTGGGGCACCTCGCTCGCCTGGTGGGCCAATCTCTTCGGGCAGCGGGACGACTTCGCCGATCTCTTCTTCACCACCAGGTCGGTGGGCTACGACGGCCGATCGCTGCCCGGTCTCGGGCTGAACATCGCCCGCTACAACCTCGGCGGCTGCGCCTGGACCAGCGTGGGCGGCGAGTCCATGGCGGCCTCGCCCAACATCCCCCGGTTCAAGCAGATCGAGGGTTACTGGCACGACTGGAACAGCGAGGACCCGGCCTCCGCGGCCTGGCACTGGAACGCCGACGCGGTCCAGCGGGCGGCGCTGGCCAAGGCGGTCCAGCGGGGCGCCGTCAGCGAGCTGTTCTCCAACTCGCCCATGTGGTGGATGTGTCTCAACCACAACCCGTCGGGCGCGGCGGACGGCGGCAACAACCTCCAGTCCTGGAACTACCGCCAGTTCGCGCTCTACCTCGCCACCACCGCCCGCTACGCCCAGGACCACTGGGGCGTCCGCTTCGCCACGGTCGAGGCGTTCAACGAGCCGTCGTCGGCGTGGTGGAAGGCGGACGGCACCCAGGAGGGCTGCCACATCGACGCGGCGGTCCAGCGGACCGTCCTCGGCCACCTCCGCACCGAACTCGACGCGCGCGGCCTGACCGGCACCCGGATCTCGGCGTCGGACGAGACCAGCTACGACCTGGCCCGCACCACCTGGGGTTCGTTCGACACCGCCACCCGCGCCCTGGTCGACCAGGTCAACGTCCACGGCTACCAGGGCTCGGGCGGCCGCCGCGATCTGCTGTACCTGGATGTGCGCGCGGCGGGCAAGAAGCTGTGGAACTCCGAGACCGGCGACAAGGACGGCACCGGCCTCACCCTGGCCACCAACCTCTGCCTGGACTTCCGCTGGCTGCACCCCACCGCGTGGTCCTACTGGCAAGTGATGGATCCCAGCGCGGGCTGGGCGCTGATCCACTACGACCCGGACACCGCCCAGCCCGGCGCCGTGCAGACCAAGTACTACGTGCTCGCGCAGTTCACCCGCCATATCCGCCCCGGGATGCGGATTCTGGAGACCGGCTCGGACCACGCGGTCGCCGCCTACGACCCGGGGGCGCGGCGGCTCGTGCTCGTCGCCGTCAACCCCGGTGCCGCGCAGACGCTCACCTTCGATCTGTCCCGCTTCGGCCAGGTCACCGGGGGCACGGGCGGGCTGGTGCCACGCTGGTCCACCCAGACCTCGGGCACCGGCGATCTGTACGCCGCGCGCCGGGACACGGCGCTCGACGGCAAGCGGCTGAGCGTTCCGTTCGCCGAGAAGTCGGTGCAGACGTTCCAGATCGACGGGGTGACCGAGTGAGCCGACGGTAGGGCGTGCGGTTACGCGGCGAGGTGGCGGATGACCCGGCGCAGCTGCTCCTCCCACCGCTCCCGGAACTCCGGCGAGTCCGGCTCGATGCCGAAGATCTGGCGGACGGCGTGCGGCATGGTGGCCGGTGCGGAGACCATGGCGTAGCACATCAGCAGCACGGCGGCCGGGTCGAGGTCGTCCGCCAGCTCGCCCGCCGCCTGCCGGCGCCGCATGTCGGACAGGTCCTCGCGCGGCTCGTCCCCCACCTCGCCGGTCAGCGCCTGCCAGATGGCCAGCCGGATGCCGCGGGGGTCGTCGAACGCCTCCCGGAGGTAGCGGGCGACCAGCTCCTCGAAGGGGACCGCGGGGTCGTTGAAGGTCGCCTCGTGCCGCAGCCACTCGCGGCCCAGCTCCCGGTAGAGGCCCTCCTTGCCGCCGAAGTAGTAGGTGATCAGCTGCTTGTTGAGGCCCGCGCGGTCCGCGATGTCCTGGACGCGCGCCCCCGCGAACCCCTTCTCGGAGAACTCGTCCATGGCCGCCTCCAGCAGCAGCCGCCGGGAGCGCTCCGGGCACTGCTTGCGCTCCTCGGGCGTGGGGGCGCGGCGGGGCCTCTTGGGCGTCCCCTGCATCGTCGTCATCTCCTCTTCTCTCGGCCCGGACAGGCTAGCCGGGGTACCCGCCATGCTCTCATCTATCTGTTTGACAACGTCATCCGTTTGGATGAACCTGGCTGCGGTTACGTACGGATCGCATGACAGGCAAGGAGATTGATCATGTTCGTGGTGACCGGAGCCACCGGAAACGTCGGCAGCCATGTGGTGAAGCACCTGGCCGACGCGGGCGCCGAGGTGCTCGCGCTCACCCGCGACCCCGAGGCGGCCCGGCTGCCGGAGGGCGTGCGGGCGGCCCGCACCGATGAGCTGCCCCTGGACGGTGCCACGGCGCTGTTCCTCAACCCCGCGGTGGTCTGGCAGGTCGGGTCCGAGAAGGTCCTCGAGCGGGCCAAGGAGAGCGGGGTACGGCGGATCGTGATGCTCTCCTCGTCCTCCGTCCTGGACGATGTCGATCCGCAGCGGAACCCGATCGGCGCCCGCCACCGCGCGCTGGAGGACGAGGTCGAGCGCACGGGGCTGGAGTGGACCTTCGTCCGCCCGGGCGGCTTCGCCGCGAACACGCTGCAGTGGGTGGACCAGATCAAGGCCGGGGACGTGGTTTACGGGCCGTACGCCGGGGCGCAGATGGCACTCATCCACGAGGCCGACATGGGCGCGGTCTCCGCCCGTGCCCTGCTCACCGACGACCTGGTCGGCAAGGCCCCCGAGCTGACCGGACCCGAGTCGCTGAGCTTCGCCGACCAGGTGCGCGTCATCGGTGAGGTCATCGGGCGGCCGCTGCGGTACGAGGAGATCCCGCCCGAGGCGGCGCGGGAGCGGATGGTCGGCGGGTTCCTCACGCCGGACATGGCGGACTCCCTGCTGCGCGTCTTCGCGGAGTTGGTGGACCGGCCGCAGGCGATCTCGCCCGAGGTGGAGCGCATCACGGGGCGCCCCGGGCGGACGTTCGCCCAGTGGGTGGAGGACCACGTGGCCGCCTTCCGCTGAGGCGCTGCCGCGCCGGGACCCGACCGCGCGCACCGGG
>NZ_JAAAYH010000146.1:0-19046 GCF_018035285.1 Streptomyces sp. MK37H
GATCTCCAGCAGTTCGTCGTCCCAGTCCAGCGTCTCCAGGTCCATCAGCATGGTGCGGCTGGCGTTGGTGACATCGGTGGCGTGGATGCCGGCGCCGGGGCCACCGGTGAGGTTCCACAGCACCCAGGCGTCGGTGTTGCCGAAGAGGGCGTGCCCGGCTTCCGCGGCCTCACGGACGCCCTCGACGTTGTCCAGAATCCACTTGATCTTGCCGCCGGAGAAGTAGGTGGCGGGCGGCAGCCCCGCCTTGCGGCGGATGACCTCGCCCTGGCCGTTCCGTTCCAGGGCGGCCGCGATGGTGTCGGTGCGGGTGTCCTGCCAGACGATGGCGTTGTAGTACGGGCGGCCGTTGCGCGGATCCCAGATCACCGTGGTCTCGCGCTGATTGGTGATGCCGATCGCGGCCAGGTCGGCGGGGGAGAGCCCGCCCGCGCGGAGGGCGTTCTGCATCACCGAGTTGGTGCGCTCGTAGATCTCCACCGGGTCGTGCTCGACCCACCCGGCGCGCGGCAGGATCTGGCGGTGCTCCAGCTGGTACCGCGCCGCCTCGTCACCGTCGTGGTTGAAGATCATGAAACGGGTGCTGGTGGTTCCCTGGTCCACCGCACCGATGAATTCCGGCATGCTGCCGCCTCTCGTGGGTGGGGTACGGCCCGGATCGGCTACTCGGGGGTCGGGGTGCGGCCCACCTCCGTTTCGGCCGCTGGGAGGAAGCGGCTGATCAGGACCTTGTAGAGGGCGGCGCCGATGAGCCCGCCGATCAGCGGGCCCACGATCGGCACCCAGAAGTACAGATCCCCGTACTGGTCCCGCCACGCGCTGCCGTAGCCGGTGAGGTAGCTGGCCAGCCGGGGGCCGAAGTCACGAGCCGGGTTGATGGCGTACCCCGCGTCGGCGCCCCACGCCATGCCGATCGCGACCACGATCAGCCCGATGACGAAGGGCCCCAGATTGGCCTTCGGGGCCGAGTTCAGCACATCGGTGACGGCGAAGATGAGCAGCACCAGGATCGCGGTGCCGATGATCTGGTCGCGCAGCGCGCCCCATTCGCTGACCGGAAGGACTCCGTTGCCCGGGAGGGTGGAGAAGACGAACTGGGTCTTGAAGGTGTGCCCCGGGTCGGCGTGGCCCAGTGCCTCGGTGTAGTTCCAGCGCACCAGCAGGGCCCCGACGAACGCGCCGGCCGTCTGGGCCACGGTGTACGGCAGGACCTTGCTCCAGGGGAAGCCCTTGAACGCCGCCAGGGAGAGGGTGACCGCCGGGTTGATATGGGCCCCGCTGAGCCGCGCCGCCACATATACGCCGAAGGTGACGCCCAGGCCCCAGGCCCAGGCGATGGAGTCGTGATCGCCGAGCGCGCCCGGGGGCTTGGTGAGGCCGCCGCCCGCCACGACCTGCGCCACCACACCGCAGCCGAAGAGGATCAGCACCATGGTGCCCGCGAACTCCGCGCAGAGCTCGCCGAGCAGTACCGACCTCGGAGGCCGTGGCTTCGGGGCAGTCATGGGCCAATCGTGGACGCGCTTCGGCACGGCGGCCCGTCCTGCTGGTCCGTCCGGGTCATGGACGGCGAATCCGGGTCTGTACGGATCAGGGTGCGGACCTGTACGAAGGTGCTGACAACATCACCCATCGCCCATCGCCCATCGCCTCCCCTCCCATCACCCATCGCCCTCCAGCCGAAACGGGACGACACGGATGCCGACCACCCAAGCCCCGACGAACTGGGCCGGGAACATCACCTTCTCCGCCGCCCGGCTGCACCACCCGGACAGCGTCGACGAGCTGCGGCGGATCGTCAGCTCCGCCGACCGGGTACGGGTACTGGGCACGGGCCACTCCTTCAACCGCATCGCCGACACCGAGGGCGATCTGGTGAACCTGGACCGGCTGCCGCACCGGGTGGAGATAGACCCCGGGAAGGGCACCGCGACCATCGCGGCGGGCATGCGGTACACCCATGTGGCCCAGGCCCTGCACGCGGAGGGGTTCGCACTGGCCAACCTCGCCTCGCTGCCGCACATCACGGTCGCGGGGGCCTGCGCCACCGCCACCCATGGCTCGGGGAGCGACCAGCGCTGTCTGGCGGCGGCGGTCGCGGGGCTGGAGATCGTCGGCCCCGACGGCGAGGTGACCCGGATCGGCCGGGACGAGCACCCGGACCGGCTGAACGGGGCCGTGGTCGGGCTCGGCGGACTGGGCGTGGTCACCGCCATGACGCTCGACATCGAGCCCACCTTCGACGTGGCCCAGTGGGTGTGGACCGGGCTGCCGCTGGACCGGCTGGACGACAGCTTCGAGGAGATCTTCGGCGCCGCCTACAGCGTCAGCGTCTTCACCGACTGGCGCTCGGGCGAGGGCGTGGTGTGGCTGAAGTGCCGCACCGATCTGCCCGATCCCCCGGAGCCCGGGGAGCCATGGCTGGGGGCCCACCCGGCCAACCGCCACCACCACCCGGTGCCCGCGATGCCGCCGCTGCACTGCACCGAGCAGCTGGGCGCGCCGGGGCCGTGGCATGAGCGGCTGCCGCACTTCCGCCCGGACTTCACCCCGAGCAACGGAGATGAGCTGCAGTCGGAGCTGCTGCTGCCGCGCGAGGCGGCCTCGGCGGCGTTCGCCGCGCTGCGCCGCCTCGGCGACCGGATCGCGCCCGTGGTGCAGGTGTCCGAGGTCCGTACGGTCGCGGCGGACGAGCTGTGGCTGAGCCCCGCGTACGGCCGGGACAGCGTGGCCTTCCACTTCACCTGGGTCCCCGATCACGATGCGGTGATCGAGGTGGTGGCCGCGATGGAGGAGGCGCTGCTGCCGCTGGGGGCGCGGCCGCACTGGGGCAAGCTGACGACGGCCGCGCCGGAGCGGATCCTCTCCTCGTACGACCGGGCCGGCGACTTCGCTCGGCTGCTGGCCGAGCACGACCCGGCGGGGAAGTTCCGCAACGCCTATCTGGAGGGCTACTTCCCCACCGGGTGAGAGCGGCACCGGCCGGTGTTCAGCCGGTCCAGGACCATTCGGCGACCTCGGGCATATCGGTCCCGTGCTCACGGATCCAGGCCTGGTGGCGGGTGCGGGCGTCCTGCATCCGCTGCCGTACGGCCGTGGCGCGCACCGCGAGCCCGGGGGTCCGGTCGATGACGTCCATCACCAGCCGGTAGCGGTCCAGGTCGTTGCGGACCACCATGTCGAACGGCGTGGTCGTGGTGCCCATCTCCAGGTAGCCGCGCACATGGAGGTTCGGGTGGACGGCCCGGCGGTAGGACAGCCGGTGCACCAGCCACGGATAGCCGTGGTAGGCGAAGATGACCGGACGGTCGCGGGTGAACAGGGCGTCGAACTCGTGGTCCGTCATCCCGTGCGGATGCTCCTCCTTCGGCAGCAGCCGGGTCATGTCGACGACATTGACCACCCGCACGGCCACATCGGGCAGATGGCGGCGGAGGATCCCGGCGGCCGCGACGACCTCCTGGGTGGGCACATCGCCCGCGGCGGCCAGCACCACATCCGGCTCCCCCGCGCCGTTCTCGGTACCGGCCCAGTCCCAGGTCCCGGCGCCGCGGGCGCAGTGGGCGCGCGCCTGGTCGAGATCGAGCCAGTCGAAGCAGGGCTGTTTGCCCGCGACGACCACATTGACGTAGTCACGGCTGCGCAGGACGTGGTCGGCCACGCTGAGCAGGGTGTTGGCGTCCGGCGGCAGATAGACGCGCACCACCTCCGGGCTCTTGTTGAGCACATGGTCGACGAAGCCGGGGTCCTGGTGCGAGAAGCCGTTGTGGTCCTGGCGCCACACATGGGAGGTCAGCAGGTAGTTGAGGGAGGCCACGGGGCGGCGCCAGGGCAGTGAGCGGGACACCTTCAGCCATTTGATGTGCTGGTTGACCATGGAGTCCACGATGTGCACGAACGCCTCGTAGCAGGAGAAGAGGCCGTGCCGCCCGGTCAGCAGATAGCCCTCCAGCCAGCCCTGGCAGAGGTGCTCGGAAAGGATCTCCATGACCCGGCCGTTGCGGCTGAGGTGCTCGTCGGTGGGCACGATGGACTCCTGCCACGCCTTGCCGGTGGCGCGGTAGAGGGCCTCCAGCCGGTTGGAGGCGGTCTCGTCGGGGCCGACCACCCTGAAGTCGCGGCGGTCGGCGGTGTCCTCCATGACCTTCTCCAGCAGCCCGCCGAGGACCCGGGTCGGCTCGTGCAGGGTCGCGCCGGGCTTGTCCACGGGGACCGCGTACCGCTCCAGGTCGGGCACGGGCAGCGAGCGCAGCAGCAGTCCGCCGTTGGCGTGCGGATTGGCGCCCAGGCGGCGGTCGCCCTCCGGAACCTCGGCCAGGAGGGGCGGCCGGGGCCGCCCGTCGGCGTCGAAGAGCTCCTCGGGGCGGTACGAACGCAGCCAGCGCTCCAGCTGCCGCAGATGCTCCGGGTTCTCCCGGACGCCCGGCAGGGGGACCTGGTGGGCGCGCCAGGTGCCCTCCACCGGAAGCCCGTCGACCTCCTCGGGCCCGGTCCAGCCCTTGGGCGTACGGAGCACGATGACGGGCCAGCGCGGCCGCTCGGTGATGCCCTCCTCGCGGGCGGTGTGCTGGAGCAGGGCGATCCGGTCCAGCGCCTCGTCCAGGGCGTGCGCCATGGACCGGTGCACCTGGAGCGGTTCGTCCCCGGCGACGTGGATCGGCTCGTGGCCGTACCCCCGCAGCAGGTCGTCGAGTTCGGGCCCGGGGAGCCGGGCGAGCACCGTGGGGTTGGCGATCTTGTACCCGTTGAGGTGGAGGATCGGCAGCACGGCGCCGTCGTGGACCGGGTCCAGGAACTTGTTGGCGTGCCAGGAGCCGGCCAGCGGACCGGTCTCGGCCTCGCCGTCGCCGATCACGCAGGCGACCAGCAGCCCGGGGTTGTCCAGCGCGGCCCCGTAGGCGTGGGCGAGGGAGTAGCCGAGCTCACCGCCCTCGTGGATCGAGCCGGGGGTCTCGGGGGCCACATGGCTGGGCACCCCGCCGGGGAAGGAGAACTGCCGGAAGAGCCGGGCCATGCCCGCCGCGTCCCGGCTCACGTCCGGGTAGACCTCGGAGTAGCTGCCGTCCAGCCAGGAGCCGGCGAGCACCGCGGGGCCGCCGTGGCCGGGGCCCCAGACGCAGATGGCGTCCAGGTCGCGGTCCTTGATGACGCGGTTCAGATGGGTGTGGACGAGGTTGAGTCCGGGTGAGGTGCCCCAGTGGCCCAGCAGCCGGGGCTTGATGTGGTCCGGGCGCAGCGGCTCGGTCAGCAGCGGGTTGGCCAGCAGATAGATCTGGCCCACCGCCAGGTAGTTGGCGGCGCGCCAGTGGGCGTCCAGGGCGCGGATCCGCTCGTCGGCGAGCCCGCCGCCCGGCGAGCCCGTCGTGGTCGGTGCGTCTGGCATGGACCTCTCTCCCTCGTGGTCTCCGGTGACGTGCCCGTCTCGTGGTGTCCAGTTGTGTACCCGCCCGGTCGTGCCGTCGGCCGTTCAGTCCCGCTCCGGCACGATCACCACCGGGCAGGGCGCGTGGTGCAGGGCCGCGTGGGCGATGCGGCCGAGCTGCGGCCCGGCGGTGTGACCGTGGCCGCGGCGGGCGCCGAGGACCAGCAGATCGGCGGTGGCGGCCGCGTGGAGGAGCGCCTTGCGGGCCGTGCCCTCGACCGTCGCGCGGCGCACGGTGACCTCGGGGTGGTCCCGTCGAGGGGTCCGCAGGGCGTCCTCCAGCGTCCGCTCCGCCCGTGCCCAGTGGGCACGCACCGGGTCCCCCTCCAGCAGCAGTTCATCCGTCACCTCACCGGCGGGCGCGCGCCAGGCCCGTACGGCCTCCAGCGTGCGGCCGCCCGCCTCGGCCTCGTGGAAGGCGAACCGGGCCGCGGCCGAGGGGCCGCCCGCCTCGCCGGGCTCGCCCACGCCGAGCACGATCCGGCCGAAGGCGCCGCCCCGGTTGGGCTCGCCGCCGCGTACGACCGTCACCGGGCAGGTGGCCCGGGCGGCGACCGCGAGGCTCACCGAGCCGAGCAGCAGCCCGGCGAGTTCACCGCGGCCGCGGGAGCCGACGACCACGCCCGAGGCCTCCCGCCCGGCGCGCAGCAGGGCGCACACCGGGTCCTCCGGCAGGACCTCGGCGGCGACCTTCACATCGGGGCCGCGGCGGCGGGCGCGCTCCGCGGCGGACGCGGCGATCTCCTCGTCCCGAATCTGCTCCCAGGGGCGCTCGGGGTCGGCGGCGGGCGCGATGCCCTCGTACCGCTCCCACAGCGAGGCGTGGACCAGCCGCAGCGGCACCGCGTGCCGAGCGGCCGCGTCGACCGCCCAGTCCACCGCCTGGAGGCTGTGGTGCGAGCCGTCGACGCCCACCACGAGGGGGAGCTCCACCGTTCCCACCACCTTCCGCACGCCTTCGCCCCCCTGTCTGTCCCAGCGCCTTCACCCTCGCGCCCGTGCGGGATTCCACGCGAGGGGCGTTTCGGCCCTGCCAGGGGTCGTTCGGCCCAGGGCACCCGTGCGGGCCGAACGGTCCCGAGCGGACCCCGGGCAGCCCAAGAAGGGGGCCGGAGCGCCGTCCCACGCTGGGAGCGGACCGGGGAGGCACGGATGAAGCACCGCAAGATCGGCAATGTGATGACCGACGACGTCGTCCGGGTGAGCTCCAAGACGCCGTTCGACGAGGTCGGTGCGCTGCTCTCCCGGCACCGCTTCAACGGGCTGCCCGTGGTGGACGGGGACGACAAGGTGGTCGGCATGATCACCGGGACCGATCTCAGCGAACCCGCCCCGACGGCCGGCGAGCTGATGTCGCGCCCCGCGGTCACCGTGCGCCCCCAGGACAGCATCGTGGACGCGGCCCGCGCGATGGACCGCCATCGCGTCGAGCGGCTGCCCGTCGTCGACGAGGAGGACCGGTTGATCGGCATCGTCACCCGCCGGGACCTGCTGCGGGTCTTCCTCCGCCCGGACGACGAGATCCGCGCCGAGGTGATCGACGAGGTGCTGGTCCGCTCGCTGTGGCTCGGCCCGCAGTCCGTCGCGGTCACCGTGACCGACGGGGTCGTACGGCTGGAGGGGCGGCTGGACCGGCACAGCGAGATCCCCATCGCGGTCCGGATGACCGGGCAGGTGGACGGCGTGGTGGCCGTGGTCGACCGGCTCAGCTACCGGGTCGACGACTCCGCGGGCCGGGGAGGTGCGCGGCGATGACCCGCCCGGCCGGCAAGCCGGTGCGGGACGGCCGGGTGGTGGTGGGCCTGGACGGCTCCGACAGCGCCTGGGCCGCGCTGGACCGGGCGGTCGCCGAGGCGCGGCGCCGTGACGCCACGCTGGAGATCGTGCACGCCTGGCCGTGGGCCCGGACCGACCCGCTCGCCTTCGACCCGGACAGCGAACCGCGGCGGCCCGCGGTGGAGATCGCCAGGACCGTGCTGCGGCTGGCCATGTCGCGGGCCCAGGAGCAGGACCCTCACCTGCGCATCGTGCCCACCCTGACGGCCCAGGACGCGGTGCCGGAGCTGCTGCGGATCGGCGAGGACGCCTCGCTGATCGTCATCGGCACCCGGGGCCTGGGCGGTTTCACCGGACTGCTGCTCGGCTCGGTCGGGCTGCGGCTGGCCGCCCACACCCGGCGTCCGCTGCTGGTGGTGCGCGGCGGGTCCCCGAGGGCGTACGGGCCCGAGGGCCACGGCAAGGTGCTGGTGGGGGTGGAGAGCGGCGCGGACGCGGCGGCGGCCCGCTTCGCCTTCGAGGAGGCCGCCCGGCGCCGGGCCCGGCTGCGAGTGCTCTACGCCTGGCCGAAGCCGAGGGTCTTCGCGGGCGATCACGCCTTGCCCGCACGCGAGGTCGTGGCGCTGCGCGCCGAGCGGAAGCAGACAGTGGCGCACGGGATGGTGGCCGGGCTGCGCGAGGAGTTCGGGCACATCCGGGTGCGGGAGCACACCACCCACAGCACCCCCGCACAGGCCCTGGTGGAGGCGTCGCGGGCGGCGGACGTCCTGGTGCTGGCCGTCCACCGGCGGACACCCAGGCTCGGCATGCAGCTCGGCCCCGTGACCCATGCGGCACTGCACCATGCGCACTGCCCGGTGGTGCTGGTGCCGGTGGAATAGGCACCAGTCGAATGGGCGCCGTGCGCACCGGCCGGCCGTTGGGTGCGGGTTTCCTTTCGCGCCCTCGGCGCGGGTCGGCGGGGTTCGGTACCCCTTTCCGGGAAATGCCCGATCTGGCGCAACTGGTTCATCAAGCGATATCCAAGGGCCCTGCCGGGTCGGCCGGACGGTGTCCCGGGGCCGGCTCCGGGTGGCGGAAAGGGCCGTAAGACCTGGTCCCCGGGGCCTCCCCGGGACCGGTCGGCCCTGTCGGCGGGGGCCCGGTCATGGTCCGCTGGAGATGGCACCGGGGGCAATGGCAGACGCGGAGAAGCGGACGTCCCACTACCGCGCACCGCGCAATCAGGGCCCGCGAGAAGTGGGCGCCCCCGGCGCCGCGCCTCGGGCGGGCACCCTCCCGCGGGCCCGCGCGGCGCCGCCCGCACGCGCCGGGCGCGAACCGAGGTGCCGAGTGGGCCTGCCGGGAAGGAGGCAGCGATGGCGCGCCCCGTCACCGTCGGACTGGACGGTTCCGACGAGAGTCTGGTCGCCGCCGGCTGGGCGGCCCATGAGGCCCGTTCCCGCGAAGCGCCACTGCGGCTGGTGAACGCGTGGCCGGGGCCGGAGCAGAAGGATCTGACACCGGGCCGGGAGGCCGCCTGGCAGTACTGGTCCGAGCGCGCCCTGCGCTCGGCGCGCGCCGAACTGGACGCCGACCGCCCGGAGACGACGATCGTCACCGCCCAGATCTCGGGCCTGCCCGCGCCCGTTCTGCTGACCGAGGCGGAGGGGTCCCAGCTGCTGGTGGTGGGGTCCCGCTCGATCGGCGCGGTCGCGGGCTTCTTCCTCGGCTCGGTCGGCCTGGAACTCGCCGCGCGCTCCATGACCCCCGTGGTCCTGGTGCGGGCGGACGGGCACGAGGAGCGGCACGGCGATGTGGTGGTCGGCGTGGAGCCGCGCGAGCCGTGCGACGACATCCTGGAGTTCGCCTTCGACGCCGCGGCCCGGCGCGACGGTGTGCTGCGGGCCGTCTACGCCAATCGGGTCCCCGCCATCCGGGGCGACGCCCCCTGGGTGGTGGACGTGGGGCTGAGCGACGCGCGCAAGGAGGCGGAGCACGCGCTGGGCGAGGTGCTGGCGCCGTGGCGGGACAAGTTCCCCGCGGTGCGGGTCTTCGAGGAGGTCGCGTCGGACAGCCCGGCCCGGCGGCTGGTGGCCGCGGCGGCGGGGACGGCGCTGATGGTCGTGGGCCGCGGTCCGCGCCGGGTGGGGTTCGGCCCCCGGCTGGGGCCGGTCACCCAGGCCGTGGCGCACCACGCCGCCTGCCCGGTCGCGGTCGTGCCCCAGCGATGAGCGCCCGCCCCGCTCGTAACGAGGTGGCGTAAGCCGAAGGCAACCCAAGGCAATCGGAGGAAACCGGAGAAAGGGAAACGGCCATGAAAGCACTCGTCTTCCACGGGCCGGAGCGGTCCTCCTGGCAGGAGGTGCCCGACCCCGAACTCGAGGCCGCCACCGACGCGATCGTCCGGATCGACACCACGACCATCTGCGGCACCGATCTGCACATCCTCCGCGGCGAGGTGCCGGACATCGAACCCGGCCGGGTGCTCGGCCACGAGGGGGTCGGCGAGGTCGTCGAGACCGGTGCCGACGTCCGCGGGATCCGTCCCGGCGACCGGGTGCTGATCTCCTGCATCTCGGCCTGCGGCCACTGCCGCTTCTGCCGGGAGCGCGGCTACGGGCAGTGCCGTGACGGCGGGGGCTGGATCCTGGGCCGTACGGTCGACGGCACCCAGGCCGAGTATGTGCGGGTGCCCTTCGCCGATCTGTCCACGCATCCGCTGACGGGGTCGGCCGAGGGCCATGACGCCGTGCTGCTGGCGGATGTCTTCCCCACCGCGTACGAGGTGGGCGTGCTCAACGGCCGGGTGGAGCCGGGCGACACGGTCGCGGTGGTGGGCGCCGGGCCCGTCGGGCTGGCCTCCATCGCCACGGCGCAGTTCTTCTCCCCTGGCCGGATCATCGCCGTCGATCCGGACACGGCCCGGCTGGACGCCGCCAAGCGGGTCGGCGCCGACGCGGTGGCGGACTCCGCCGAGGACCCGGAGCGGCTGGTCGACGATCTCACCGAGGGGCTCGGCGCCGATGTGGTGATCGAGGCCGTGGGGAGCCCGCGGTCCTTCGAGACCTGCACCCGGATGGTGCGGCCGGGCGGCCGGATCGCCAACGTGGGTGTGCACGCCCAGCCCGCGACGCTGCATCTCGAAGAGCTGTGGATCAAGAACGTGACGATCACCACCGGGCTGGTCGACACCTACTCGACCCCCACCCTGCTCTCCCTGCTGTGCGCCGGGCGGCTGCCCACCTCCACGCTGATCACCCATCTGTTCCAGCTGGATCAGATGGAGGAGGCGTACGACGTCTTCGCCCGCGCCGCCGACACCGGCGCGATCAAGATCGCGCTCGGCGAGGCCGCCCGTCCGCTGGTGGCGCGGGAGACGTGAGCGGGGAGGCCGATGCGCATGGGAGCACCCATCACCGTCGGGATCGACGGTTTCGCCGAGAGCCCGCCGGCCGCGCACTGGGCGGCGCGTGAGGCGGTGCTGCGCGATCTGCGGCTGCGTCTGATCCACGCCTGGAACCCGCCGTCGCCCCCGGCCCCGGCCCTCCCCCACGAGGACGACCAGCGCTACTGGTCGCAGCGGCTGCTGACCGACCTGGTGGGCGAGTTGCGCGACACCCACCCGGGGCTGCGGATCTCGGCCGAGCTGGTGCCGCGCGAGACCGTGCCCGCCCTGCTGGACGCGGCCCGGGACGCCGAGATGCTGGTGCTCGGCTCGCGCGGCCGCGGCACTCCCGGCGGCTTCCTCCTCGGATCGACCGGCCGCCAGGTCCTCGCGCACGGGGAACACCCGGTGATCATGGTGCACGCCGACGACAAGCCGCTGACCGCCGATGTGACTGTCGGGGTCTCCCTGCGGCGGCCGAACGAGGAGGCGCTGCGGTTCGCCTTCGACGCCGCCGCCCGGCGCGGCGGCGTGCTGCGGGCCGTGCACGCGGGCACGAACGGGCCAGGGGACGAGGAGGCAGCGCGGGACGAGGAGGAGCCGGGGGCGGAGGGCGCGCTGGACGCGGCGCTGCGCCCCTGGCGGGAGAAGTACCCCGGGGTGCCGGTGGCGAAGGTCTTCACCACGGAGCGCCCGGCGCTCGGCGTGTTGCACACCGCGCCGGGCTCGGGGCTGCTCGTGCTGGGCCGCGACGAGACGGAGCCGGGCCCCGCCCCTCACCTCGGCTCGGTGATCCACGCGGCGGTGCACCACGCGCCGTGCCCGGTGGCGGTCGTTCCACGCGGCTGATGTCCGGAGGGAAGCGAGTGGTGTCCGGAGGGAGGCGAGAGTGACGTGTCGGAGGCGATGACCACCGACCTCTACGAGGTGACGATGGCCCTGTCGTATGTGCGCGAGGGCATGACCGCCCCGGCCACCTTCGACCTCTACGTCCGCGATCTGCCGCCCGAGCGGGGCTTCCTGGTCGCCGCGGGCCTGGAGCCGGCGCTGGACTTCCTGTCCGGCTTCCGGGTGGAGCCCGAGGACGTGGCGGCGTACGCCGCGGCGATGGGCCGTCCGTACGAGGAACTCGAACCGCTGCTGGGGCTCGGCTTCGACGGCGAGGTGCGGGCGGTGCCAGAGGGGCGCATCGTCCTCGCCGGGGAGCCGCTGCTGGAGCTGACCGCGCCGCTGCCCCAGGCCCAGCTTGTCGAGACGTATCTGCTGGGGCAGCTGAGCCATCAGACCACCATCGCCTCCAAGGCGGCCCGGTGTGTGGTGGCCGCGGAGGGGCGCTCGGTGGTGGACTTCTCGCTGCGCCGCACCCACGGCCCCTGGTCCGGGATGCAGTCGGCGCGGCTGGGCGCGATGACCGGATTCACGGCGACCAGCAATGTGGCGGCGGCCGCGGCCTACGGGATCGAGGCCACCGGAACGATGGCGCACTCGTACATCGAGGCGTTCCCGGACGAGGAGACCGCGTTCCGCGCTTTCGCCCGTACCCACCCCGGCCCGGTCACCTTCCTGGTGGACACCTATGACACGGCGACCGGCGTGGCCACCGCTGCGCGGGTGCTGCGCGATCTGGAGTCCGGGCCCCTCGGCGCGATCCGGCTGGACAGCGGCGACCTGGGCGAAGAGGCGGTGCGGGCCCGGGAGATCCTCGACGCGGCCGGTCTGCCGGAGGTGCGGATCGTGGCGAGCGGCGGGCTCGACGAGTACGCCATCGAGGAGCTGATCCACTCGGGCGCGCCGATCGATGTCTACGCCGTGGGTACCCGGATGGGCGTGTCGGCCGACGCCGCCTCCCTCGACACCGCGTACAAGCTGGTCGCCTACGACGGGCGACCGGTGATGAAACTGTCCTCGGCCAAGGCCACGGCCCCGGGCAGCAAGCAGGTGTGGCGGCGCCCCGGCTTCGCCGATGTGATCGGCGAGCGCGATGAACTTCCGCCCCACGGCGGCGCTCCCCTGCTGGAGACCGTGATGCGGAAGGGCGTACGGACCGCAGCGCCCGACACGCTCGACCGCGCCCGGCGGCGGTTCGACACCGATCTCGCGGGTCTGCCGCCGCACGCCCGGCGGATCCGCCACCCGGCCCCGCCCCGGCCCTCCACCTCCGCCGGGCTGGCCCGGCTCGCGGGGCGGGTGCGCCGCCGGATCGAGGTCCGGCTGGCGGCAGGCGACGAGGCGGGCGGAAGACAGGCAGCATGACGAAGGAGGATGCCGTGCCCCGGAGTGCGCACATCGTGAGCGATGTGATGACCCATACCGTCGTCGCCGTCGGCCGCGAAGCGCCGTTCAAGGAGATCGTCAGAACGCTGGAGCAGTGGAGGGTGAGCGCCCTGCCGGTGCTGGAAGGCGAGGGCCGCGTCATCGGCGTGGTCTCCGAGGCGGATTTGCTGCCCAAGGAGGAGTTCCGCGACAGCGATCCCGCGCGGGTGACGCAGCTACGCGACCTCCCCGGTGTCGCCAAGGCGGGCGCGGTGACGGCCGATGAGCTGATGACGTCCCCCGCCATCACCGTGCACGCGGGCGCCACGCTCGCCGACGCCGCGCGGATCATGACCCACAAGCGGGTCAAGCGGCTCCCGGTGGTGGACGAGGAGGGCCGCCTGGAGGGCATCGTCAGCCGCGCCGACCTGCTGAAGGTGTTCCTGCGGCCGGACGACGACATCGAGGACGAGGTACGCCGCGAGGTGGTGACCCATCTCTTCCCGGCCCAGGGGGAAACCGTCCGGGTGAGCGTGAACGAGGGCGTGGTCACCCTGGCCGGACGGGTCAAGGAGGCCGTCCTCATCCCGGCGGCGGCCCGCCTCATCCGCGCGATCGAGGGCGTGGTCGACTTCGACAACCAGCTAACGGCTGCGCCCCATACGACTCAGCAACGGTAGGAGCGCTGTCCGCCGGCCCCTACCGGGCCACGCCGCTCCAGGCCCGGCACGCGGGCCTCGAGCGGCGTGCCGGGCCCGGCACGGCGGGCCCGCTCGACCGGCCGCCGCAGCCGCTACCGGTCGGGACGCCCAACAGCGCCGCGCCGGGGTCCTGGGCGTCCGGGCACGGCGCGGCGGCCCGGGCGGCACCTTCTCGGGGCGAAACAGCCCGGGCGACGGCGGCGGGCGCGGGTCCCGGCCGTCGCAGGGAGGCCCCGGACGCGGGCCGGGACGACGAAGACGCGCCGCGCCGCCGCGCGCACCGCGGCGGTGATCCACGGGAAGGCAGGCGCGGCCGCGCCCCCGGCCACCGCCGGGAGGCGCGCCCCGGAATCGGACGGCCCGGCCCCGGCTGGGTCAGCCGGCCACGGCGACGGGAATCCATCCGGCGGATCCCGCCCGACCAGACCCGACCACCCGGCACGACGAGACCGGCCCCGCCCGGAAACCCCATGTGGCCGAGACCCTCCCAACACGGTCCCCGCGCAACCTCCCACACCACGACGAGCATCCGCGAGTGAGCGGCACAACCGCACCCCCGACCACCGCCGGAAGGCACGCCCCGGAATCGGACGGCCCGACCCCGGCGGCATCAACCGCTCGAGCCACAGACGCACGCACCGGCCGGACACGTCAGTGCGCGACCGGGCGCCACCGGATGCGGCGACTCTCCAGCCCGGGGCCACCGCCGGAGGTGCCCCGAGCGCCGGACGCCACGGCCCCGGTCGCGTCGGCCGGCGGTGCCACACGCATGAAACCCGGCCGGGCACGGCCCTGCGTCATCGGATGTGGCGGCTCCAGCGGGGGCCGACCTCGGCCCAGGCGCGGCCCCACTCCTGGGCGCGGGCGCGGTCCAGGCGCCAGCGGGCCACGCCGCGTCCGGCCAGCGACACCGCGCCCACGCCCGCCGCGGCGGAGGTCCCGGCGAGCACCGCGCGGGTGGCGATCTGCTCGGGGGTGGGCGGCCGCTGGACCAGGCGGCCCCGGCCATCGGTCCAGATCTCGGTGGCGGTGCCCGCCCTGCTCCCCTCGTGGACCCGTGCCGTACCGGTGTGGACGGCGCCGTCCGGGCCGGTCCACCGGACGATCGCGCGCACCTGGCCGGTGGTGGAGCCGTCGGCGGCGGGCTGTGCGACGGGTGCGTCCTCCTTCAGCACCGCGGGCACCCGGTGCCGGTCCGCCCGCTCCTGCCGCAGTGACGCGTCCACGGCGGTGCCCGCGGCCACCCCGGCCACCGGGCCGCCGACCGCCATCACCAGGCCGGTCACGAGCACGACCCACGCCTCGATCACGTCCGAGCGGCGTCTGAGCGGATTGCGCCGCCACCGCCACAACCGCCGCCCCCGCACTTCCGTGCCCATGCCGTGACGGTCGCACGCGCGGGGAGGGCGGGACGAGGGCCGGGCAGCCCCCTTGAGGGCCCGTTCGGCCCTGGTACCGCGCTGACCTGCTGCGCCACGATTCCCACCGGGGGTCGGGCGGACGGCGGACGGCGGACGAACGGTGCGAGAGCCCATGACGGAGACCGAGACGACACGAGCGACACCGGCGACGCCCATCAGGGTGTTCGTCCTCGACGACCATGAGGTCGTCCGGCGCGGACTGCACGATCTGCTGGACGCCGAACCGGACATCGAGGTGGTCGGCGACGCCGGGACCGTGGACCACGCGATGGCCCGGGGCCCGGCGCTGCGGCCCGACGTGGCCATCCTGGACGTCCGGCTGCCGGACGGGGACGGCATCACGGTCTGCCGTGAGCTGCGCTCCCGTATGCCGCGCCTGGCCTGTCTGATGCTGACCTCGTTCGACGACGACGATGCCCTGCTGGACGCGATCATGGCCGGGGCGGCTGGCTATGTGCTCAAGCAGATCAAGGGGTCGGACCTGGTCTCGGCGGTGCGCACCGTGGCGTCCGGCCAGTCGATGCTGGACCCGGCCACCACCGCCCGGCTGATGAGCACCCTGCGGGGCGACACCGCCCCGCAGGAGCCGAGGGACGAGGTGCTGGCCGGGCTGTCCCCGCGCGAGCGGGAGATCCTGGTGCTGATCGGCGACGGGCTCACCAACCGGCAGATCGGCAAGCGGCTCTTCCTGTCCGAGAAGACGGTCAAGAACCACATCTCCCGGCTGCTGGCCAAGCTGGGCGTGGAGCGCCGCATCCAGGCGGCGGTGCTGGCGACCCACTCGGCCCCGCGCCCCGACGACGGCCATCCGGGATGACCCCGAATGGCCCGGGTCGGCCCGGGGCAGGGCCGTACGGCCCTGCCCGTACCGGCCCTACGGCCCTGCCCGTACGGCTGACGGCTCAACCACCCTGATGGACGGCCCACCACCACTGACGCACCACCACTGACGGCCCACCGGCGAGGAGAGGCCCCATGCAGCCCGCAATTCTCGACGCGGCGATCCTGGAGAAGCTCATCTCCGCGGCCGTGGCCGCTCCCTCGATCCACAACACCCAGCCCTGGCGCTACCGGCTGAACCCCGACACGGTCACCCTGGAGGTCCGGGCCGCCCCCGAGCGGGCGCTGCGGTACGCCGATCCGATGGGCCGGGCGCTGAGCGTCTCCGCCGGGGCCGCCGTGTTCAATCTGCGGGTCGCCGTGGCCCACTTCGGCTGGGACCCGGTGGTCCAGCTGCTGCCGTACCGGTCGCAGCCCGATCTGCTGGCCACGGTGCGCCTGGCCGCGTCGCCCGCCGACCGTGCCGGGCGCCATGACGACGGACACGACGACCTGTACGACGTCATCTGGCGGCGGCACAGCAGCCGCTCCCCCTACTCCGCGCGCAGGCTGCCCGCACGGGTCCTGGGCGACCTGACGGAGGCGGCGCGCGCGAACGGGGCCACGCTGTGGCTGGCGGACCCCGAGGAGACCGCATGGCTGCTGCGGCTGACCGCCGAGGCGGAGCGGCGCATCTCCGGGGACCCGCGCCGGCTCGCCGAGAGCCGCACCTGGATCCGCGACACCGGGCCGTACGGAATCCCCCCGACCGCGCTCGGGTCACGGGACGCCACCGGGCGGCTGCCGATGCGCGACTACCTCGGTCCGCGGCCCGTCGGCCGCCGGGGCGACGATCGGCCCGCCGCCCCGTTCGAGCCCCATCCGGCCATCGCCGTCCTGGCCACGGACCAGGACCGGCGCACCGACTGGCTGCGGGCCGGGCAGGCGCTGGAACACGTCCTGCTGCTGGCGACCTCGCACGCGGTCCGGGCGTCCCTGCTGCACCAGGCGCTGGAGTGGTCCGATCTGCGGTGGTCGCTGAGCGACGCCCACCCGGCGCCCGGCTATGTGCAGATGCTGATCCGGCTGGGCTACGGACCGGTGGGCCCGGCCACGCCGCGCAACGGGGTGGCCGAGACGCTGGACGGGCGCCGCTGACGCGCCACGGGCCGGCGTTCGTCGCCGTGCCACGGCCACCGCCGCCCGCCATGGCCCGGCCACCGCCTGCCGCCACGCCACGCCACGAGCCACCGCCTGCCGCCACGCCACGCCACGAGCCACCGCCTGCCGCCACGCCACGCCACGCCACGAGCCACCGCCTACCGCCGCGCCACAAGCAACCGCCGACCGCCACGCCACGGTCCGCCCCCATCTCACCGCTCACCGCGCCCCGGCCGGCGCCCATCGCCGCGGCCCGGCCACCGCCTACCGCTCCGGCAGCGGTACGCCCCACACCAGGCGGGTGCCGCCGCCCGGCGGCTCGCCGAGTTCCAGCTCACCGCCGAGCTTCTCGGCGCGCTCGGCCATGTTCCGCAGTCCGCTGCGACGGCCGCCCTCGGGGATGCCCACCCCGTCGTCCGTGACCGTGAGGGTCAGCCGTCCGGACGCCACGATCAGCGAGATCTCGGCGGCGTCGGCCTCCGCGTGCCGGGCGATGTTCGACAGCGCCTCGGCCAGCACGGCGACCATGTCGTCCGCGACCGAGCGCGGCACATCGGTGTCGACCAGGCCCTCGGTGCGCAGCGAGGGGGTGAAGCCGAGCGCGGGCACGGCCTCCTCGATGGTCTTGGCGGTACGGACCCGCAGCCCCTGGACCGCGGGGCCCGCCTCGTGCGAGCGCAGCCCGAAGATCGTCGAGCGGATGATCTTGATGGTGTCGTCCAGGTCGTCCACCACCCGCAGCAGCCGTTCGGAGCCCTCCGGGTGCTGGACGAACCGCAGGGTGGACTGCAGTGTCATCCCGGCGGCGAAGAGCCGCTGGATGGCCAGGTCGTGCAGATCGCGGGCGATCCGGTCGCGGTCCTCGAGCAGGGCGAGCTGCTCGGCGTCGCGCCGCCGCTCGGCCAGTTTCATCGCGATCGCCGCCTGGCCCGCGAAACCCAGCAGGGTGTCGGTCTCGATCTGGGTGAAGACGGGACTGTCCGCCACCCGGGCCAGCAAGAGCACCCCGCCCACCCCGTCCCTCGTCCGCATCGGCACCGCGACGGCCGGGCCGAGCCCCTCCCAGCGCTGCGGGCCGACCGTGATCCGCGGGTCGTTCTGGACATCGGTGCTGATGACCGGCTCGGAGGCGGTGAAGGCCGCACCGCCGAAGGTGCCCCGGCGGGGCAGCACCAGACCGCGGTGGGCCTCGGCGTCGATCCCCGCCGCCAGCGCGACCTGAAGCTCGTCGGTGCCGGCCATCGGCAGCATCAGGACGCCGAGGTCGGCGGAGAGGATCCGGCGGGCGTGCTCGACGATCAGCTCCAGGACCCTGGTCTCGTCCACTCCGGACAGCAGGCTGCGGGTCACCTCGGCGTTCGCCTCCAGCCAGCGCTGGCGGTGCTGGGCCTCCTCGTACAGCCGGGCGTTCTCGATGGCCACCCCGGCGGCCACGGCGAGGGTGGACAGCACCGTCTCGTCCTGGCCGTCGAACTCCTTACCGCCGCGCTTCTCGGTGAGGTAGAGGTTGCCGAAGACCTCGTCGCGCACCCGGATGGGGACTCCGAGGAAGGACCGCATCGGCGGGTGGTTCGGCGGAAAGCCGTAGGAGGCCGGGTGCTCCGAGAGCTCGGCCAGCCGCAGCGGCTGGGGGTGGCGGATCAGCTCGCCGAGCAGCCCATGGCCCGACGGCAGCCGTCCGATCGCCTCGGCCCGCTCCTTGCCGACGCCCACCGGGAGGAATTCGGCCAGCCGCTCATCCTCGCCGATCACGCCCAGCGCCCCGTATTCGGCGTCCACCAGCACCACCGCGGCCTCGACGATCCTCCGCAGCACATGCGGCAGATCCAGCTCCCGGCCGACCGAGAGCACCGCTTCCAGCAGGCTGTGCACCCGGTCCTGGGTGCCACGCACCCCGTCAATGCGCACCTGCAGCTCTTCCAGCAGCTCGTCCAGCCGCAGCCGGGGCAGGTACTCCGTACTCCTCGTGCTCTCCATACCCACGGTGCCTCCGTCGGCCCCACCGCGCTCAGCACGGCATTCCGCACGGCCCTCACTCCTTCACGGTAGCCGCGCCGGGCCGACGGTGAGTGCTGCGGGACATCTTGGCGCGAGGGGGTGCGTTGGCTAATGTGCGGGCCTGTTCG
>NZ_JAAAYH010000147.1:0-19030 GCF_018035285.1 Streptomyces sp. MK37H
CGTGGGACGGCTCAGCGGGCCGCCAGCGCCTCGCGCATCGCGGCCAGGGGCGCGGGGGCGCGGCCCGTCATCTGCTCGACCTGGAGCACCGCCTGGTGCACCAGGAGGTCCAGGCCGCCGACCACCGAGCCGCCGCGCGCCGCCCAGGCCGCGGCCAGCGGAGTGGGCCAGGGCTCGTAGAGGACGTCGAAGAGCGCGCCGGGGCGGTCCGGTACGGCCGCGGCGAGCGCGTCGGTGGTGCCCGCGGGGGTGGTGGCGATCACCAGCGGCGCGCCGAGCGCCTCGGCCGCGTCGCCCCAGTCCGCCGTGCGCACCGCGACACCCAGCCGCTCGCCCCACTGCCGCATCTCGGCGGCGCGGGCCTCGCTGCGGACGTATGCGGTGACCTCGCCGTCGCAGATCCGGGAGAGCGCGGCCAGCGCCGAGGAGGCCGTGGCGCCGGCGCCCAGCACGGCGGCGCGCTCCACGCGCCCGACGCCACGCTCCCGCAGCGCCGCCAGCATGCCGGGGATGTCGGTGTTGTCGCCGCGCCTGCGGCCGTCGTCGCCGAAGACCACCGTGTTGACGGCCTCCACCGAGGCCGCGGTGTCGCTGATCTCGTCCAGCAGCGGGATGACGGCGCGCTTGAGCGGCATGGTCAGGGACAGCCCGGCCCAGGCCGGTCCCGCGTCCTCGCCGAGGTGCTTGAAGAAGTCCGGCAGCCCGGTCTCGTCCACCTCGAAGCGGTCGTACGTCCAGCCGGTCAGGCCCAGTTCGCGGTAGGCGGCGCGGTGCAGCACCGGTGACAGGGAGTGGGCGATCGGCGAACCGAGCACCGCTGCCCTGCGGTTTTCCGACATCTTTCCTCAGCCGTTGTTCGTGCGCTGCTTATTGAACTTGTCGACCCACTTCTGGTGATCCGCGTAGGTCTTGGAGAACTGGCTCGTCTTGCCGTCGAGCGAGATGAAGTAATACCAGCCGTCGCTGGTCGGGTTCATCGCCGCCTTCAGCGCGTCGTGGCCCGGATTTCCGATCGGACCGGGCGGAAGTCCCTTGTAGAAGTAGGTGTTGTACGGGTTGTCGTACTGCTTGATCTCACTGATCGGGATATCGATCTTGCTCTGATTCTTGATGTAGTTATAGGTGGAGTCGAATTCCACCTTGCCGTAGGTCTCGGGGTTCGCGGGCTTCAGCCGGTTGTAGACGACCTCGGCCATCTTCCGGAAGTCGTCGTGGGTGACGCCCTCCGCCTGGACCAGGCTGGCCACGCTGATCAGCTGGAGCGGGGACTTCAGGCCCAATTCCTTGGCCCTGCCCTCCAGATCCTGACCGGAGTAGTTCCGATTGGCCTCGGCGACCATCTTCCGCAGCACGTCCGCGGGTTTGGCGCCCTCGCCCACGCTGTAGCGGGACGGATACAGGAATCCTTCCAGCGGATCCTTGATCTTGCTGTTGTCGTCGGCCCAGGAGGGCAGCCCGAGGTTCTTGGCCTCCTTCTTGGCGACGCCCGCGGTGGTCCCCGCCTTGAGGCCGATCTTCTTGTCGATCGCCGCGTAGATCGTGGCGTCCCGCATGCCCTCGGTGACGATCAGGGCGTTGCTGCTGCTGGGGTCGAGCATCAGCTTGACCGCCGCCGCGCCGGACATCTCCTTGCGCAGGGTGTAGGTGCCCGGCTGGACGAACTTGCCGCTGTCCTCCACGGCATCGACGAAGGCGCCGCTGCTCTTGACCACGCCCTTGTCGGCGAGTACTGAGCCGATCTCGGCGTTGCCGGAGCCGGAGGGAACCTCCACCTCGATCCGGCCGGTGCCCTGGCCGGAGTAGTCGGGTGCGGGGCCGAAGCGGGTCTGCCAGAAGTCGTAGGCGTAGTAGCCGCCTCCGCCGACCACGCCCACCAGGACGACGGTCACGAAGAGGCAGGCCACGCCGCTGCGGCGCTTCTTGGGCTTGCCCTTCTCGCCGGAGCGCTCGCCGTCCTCGCCGTCGTCGTCCGTGTCGTCGACGTCGCCCCGGCCGCCGCCGTCGGTGAAGAACGGGTGGTCGTCCGCGTCGTCCGCCTGGAGCGGCGGCTCCTCGGGGGCCTCGCGCTGGCGCGGCACCTGGTGCTCCGCGGGCACCGCAGGCATCTGCTGTGTGCCCTGTTGTCCCTGGTAGGGGTCCTGGCCCGGGTAGGAAGCGCCCTGGCCGCCCTGGCCGCCCTGACCGCCCTGACCGCCATAGGGATCCTGCGGGTCCATCCCGCCGTACGAGCCGTCCTGGGCCGGGTAGGGGCCGCCCTGGCCCGGGTACTCCTGCGGGTGCCGCTGATGCGGGTAGCCGGCGTCCTGGCCGTCCCACTGGGGCTGCTGATGCTGCTGGGGGTCCTGCGGATAGCCGTGCGGATACTGCTGGTGCCCGTAAGGATCCTGGCCGTACGGGCCCTGGCCGTAGCCGCCCTGACCGTACGGATCCTGGCCGTAGGTGTCCTGTGCGTACGGATCCTGTGCGTAGGTGTCCTGCTGTGCGTAGGTGTTCTGCCGCGCGTAGGTGTCCTGCTGTGCGTAGGGCTCCTGCTGTGCGTAGGGGTCCTGGCCGGCCGCCGCGTGGTGGCCGCTCCACTCTGGGTCCCCGTACAACGGATCCTCGGGGTGCCACGGTTGGGAGCCGGGTCCCCGGCCGTACTCAGTCATCGATCCCCTAGCGACGGAGGTGGTCACCGCTCGGCGTGTGCGTGGCACGGGCGGCGGCGGCCATGCCGCGCGGAACGTTACCGTATCGCGATCAGATGACCACTTCGACGGCTTCCCCCGGAGCCCTCCCCGAGACCCGCTCGGTCTCCAGCGCGCTCTGCAGGATCACCACGGCCGCCGCCTGGTCAACGACGGAACGGCCCTTCTTGGACGTCATCCCGGAGGCGCGCAGCCCCTGGGACGCTGTGACAGTGGTCATACGCTCGTCGACGAGCCGCACCGGCACCGGGTTGACCCGCCGCGCCAACTCGCGCGCGAAGGTGCGCACTTTGGCCGCGGCCGGCCCCTCGCGCCCGTTGAGCGAGCGCGGCAGGCCGACCACCACCTCGATCGGTTCGTACTCCTCGACGATCGCCACGAGCCGCTTGTGGGCGGCCGGGATGTCGCGTCCCGGCACGGTCTCCACGGGGGTGGCGAGGATCCCGTCGGGGTCGCATGAGGCGACCCCGATCCGGGCGTCCCCGACGTCGATGGCGATCCGCCTGCCGCGTCGCACGACTACCGGTCCGATTCCGCGACAAGCCGCTCGACGGCCTCGATGGCCTCGCCGACGGCCTCCGGGTTCTGACCGCCGCCCTGGGCCACGTCCGGCTTGCCGCCGCCTCCGCCGCCGAGCGTCTTGGCGGCGGTGCGGACCAGGTCACCGGCCTTGAGCCCGCGCTCACGGGCGGCCTCGTTGGTGGCGATGACGGTCAGCGGACGGCCGCCCGCCACGGTGAAGAGGGCGACGACGGCGGGGCGGTCGCCCGGGATGCGCCCGCGTACGTCCAGGACCAGCTTGCGCAGATCGTCGGCGGAGGTGCCGTCCGGCACCTTGGCGGCGACCAGGGCCACGCCCCGGACGTCCTTGGCGCCCTGGGCGAGACCGGCGGCGGCCTGCAGCACCTTCTCGGCGCGGAACCGCTCGATCTCCTTCTCGGCCTCCTTGAGCTTGCTCAGCATGCCGGAGATCTTCTCCGGGAGCTCCTCGGGGCGGCCCTTGACCAGGTCGGTGAGCTGGGAGACGACCGTGTGCTCCCGGGCGAGGAAGTTGTAGGCGTCCACGCCCACCAGGGCCTCGACCCGGCGCACCCCGGAGCCGATGGAGGACTCTCCGAGCAGCTTCACCAGACCCAGCTGGGCGGTGTTGTGCACATGCGTGCCACCGCACAGCTCCTTGGAGAAGTCGCCGATGGTCACCACGCGCACCCGGTCGCCGTACTTCTCGCCGAACTCGGCGATGGCGCCCTGCTTCTTGGCGTCGTCCATGCTCATCACCTCGGCGGTGACGTCGAGCTCGCGCGAGAGCACCTCGTTGATCTTCTGCTCGACGTCCGTGAGGACCGCGCCGGGCACGGCGGTCGGCGAGCCGAAGTCGAAGCGGAAGCGGCCGGGCGAGTTCTCCGAACCGGCCTGGGCGGCGGTCGGGCCCAGGGCGTCGCGCAGCGCCTGGTGGGTGAGGTGAGTGGCGCTGTGGGCGCGGGCGATGGCACGGCGGCGCTTGATGTCGATCCGGGCGTGGGCCCCGGCGCCGACCGTCACCTCGCCGACCTGGACGACGCCCTTGTGCACGCTGACACCCGGCACCGGCTGCTGGACGTCCCGGACCTCCACCACGGCGCCGGTGTCCAGCTTGATCCGGCCGGTGTCGGCGAGCTGGCCGCCGCCCTCGGCGTAGAACGGGGTGCGGTCCAGGACGACCTCGACCTCGTCGCCCTCGGTGGCGGCGGGCGAGGACACCCCGTCGACCAGCAGGCCGACGACGGTGGATTCGCCCTCGGTGTGGATGTAGCCGGTGAATTCGGTCAGGCCGGAGCTGTCGGCCACCTCGCGGTAGGCGGACAGGTCGGCATGGCCGGTCTTCTTGGCCTTGGCGTCGGCCTTGGCGCGCTCCCGCTGCTCCTTCATCAGGCGGCGGAAGCCCTCCTCGTCCACCGAGAGGCCCTGTTCGGCGGCCATCTCGAGGGTGAGGTCGATCGGAAAGCCCCAGGTGTCGTGGAGCAGGAACGCCTTGTCGCCGGGGAGCACGCTGCCGCCGGTGGCCTTGGTGTCGGTGACGGCGGTGTCGAGGATGTTGGTGCCGGCCTTGAGCGTCTTGAGGAAGGCCGACTCCTCGGCGAGGGCGACGGTCTCGATGCGCTTGCGGTCGGTCAGCAGCTCCGGGTACTGCTGGCCCATCGTCTTGAGGACGACGTCGACCAGCTCGCCGACGACCGGCTCGGTGGCGCCGAGGATGCGCATATTGCGGATGGCGCGGCGCATGATGCGGCGCAGCACATAGCCGCGGCCCTCGTTGCCGGGGGTGACGCCGTCGCCGATGAGCATGACGGAGGTGCGCATGTGGTCGGCGACCACGCGCAGCGAGACATCGGAGTCATGGGCGGCGCCGTAGGCGACCCCGGTCAGCTCGGTGGCCTTGTCCATGACGACGCGCAGGGTGTCGGTCTCGTACATGTTCCGCACGCCCTGCAGGATCATCGCCAGGCGCTCGAGGCCGAGACCGGTGTCGATGTTCTTGCTGGGGAGCTCGCCGAGGATCGGGAAGTTCTCCTTGCCCTCGCCCGGACCGCGCTCGTACTGCATGAAGACCAGGTTCCAGATCTCCACGTAGCGCTCGTCGTTGACGGCCGGGCCGCCCTCCTCGCCGAACTCCGGACCACGGTCATAGTTGATCTCGGAGCAGGGGCCGCAGGGGCCGGGGACGCCCATGGACCAGTAGTTCGGGCCCATGCCGAGGCGCTGGATCCGCTCGGCGGGGACGCCGATCACCTCGCGCCAGATGCGCTCGGCCTCGTCGTCCTGCTCGTAGACGGTGATCCACAGCCGCTCGGGGTCGAGGCCGTAGCCACCCTCCTCCTGGGAGCTGGTGAGCAGCTCCCAGGCGTACTTGATGGCGCCTTCCTTGAAGTAGTCGCCGAACGAGAAGTTCCCGCACATCTGGAAGAAGGTGCCGTGGCGGGTGGTCTTGCCGACCTCTTCGATGTCCGGGGTGCGTACGCACTTCTGCACGCTGACGGCGCGGTCGAAGGGCGGCTTGACCTCACCGAGGAAGTACGGCTTGAAGGGCACCATGCCCGCGGGGACCAGCAGCAGCGTCGGGTCGTCCGCGATGAGCGACGCCGACGGCACGACGGTGTGCCCGCGCTCTTCGAAGAAGCGCAGCCAGCGGCGGCGGATTTCAGCCGACTCCATCAGTGGTCCTCATTTCCGGCTTTGTGGAGCTTGTAGGGGGTGGTGCGGGTCAGCTCGGCCCGGCTCCGCTGGGCCGGGAGCCGCTTGCGGTCGTCCGGCGGTGGCGCGGAGAGCCCGAGCGCGTCCTTGAGCGCGGCCTCGCGGTCGGCCATGCCGTCCCGTACGTCGAGGGCGAAGACCTTGATCCGCCGGCCCGCCAGCACCGCGCGGTCGGCGGCCTGCGCCGCCAGGCTCTCCGGGGTGAGCTGGTTGAGCTTGCGGTTGACCTTGGTGGTGGCCCACACTCCGGCGGCGACGCCGGTAGTGAACCAGAATGTGCGGCGGAACATCCGGTCTGTCAGCCCTTCGATCCACGGTTGCGGCGGCCGCCCCGGCGGGCGGACGGCAGGGTCTTGCCGATGACGACGTTGCGCGCGGGCGCGGGCTCGTCCTCCGCCCGCCCCTTGCGGCCGATCGCCCGCCGGACGCCGTAGCCGAACGCGGCCACCTTGACCAGCGGTCCGCCGAAGGCGGTGGAGACGGTCGAGGAGAGCGCGGAGGCGTTGGAGGTGACCTCCTGGACGTCGGAGGCGATCGAGTCCACCCGGGCGAGCTGGGTGTTGGCCTCCCGCACGGTCGCGGACGCCTCGCTCAGCAGCGGCACCGCCTGGTCGGTGACCTCCGCCACCAGCCTGGTGGCCGCCTTGAGCGTCTGGGCCAGCCTCACCAGCGCGAGCGCCAGGAAGGACACCAGGATCGCCCAGAAGACGGCCACGAGGATCCCGGCCACCTCTCCACCGGACACGTCGCACCGCTCCCTGTCGCCGCTCGTCGTCGTTGTGTCGTGTTGGTCGTGCTCGGCGCGCTGACGTGTCGTGATGACGCGTCGTTCGGCGTCGTCCGTCGCCCGCCGCTCTCGGGCGGTATCCGGGTGCGGGCGGCAGGTATCGACCTTATCGCGCCGCGGACGCGCACCCGAAACGCATAACGGCCGCCGGGCGCCCGGTCCGGACCCGCCATCGGACAAGCCCGCGGGTTCCCCGTCGACCGGTGTCGAGGGGGAACCCGCGGGCTTGGGTGCGTACGAACCGCTCCGCCGGATCAGCGGGCGTAGTACTCGACGACGAGCTGCTCGTCGCAGATCACCGGGATCTCCTTGCGGTTGGGGTCCCGGTCCAGGCGGAAGGCGAGCGCCTTCAGGTTGACCTGGAGGTAGCGCGGGGTCTCGCCGTCGGGGGCGTAGCCACCCTCGCGCGCCACCTGGAAGGGGACCTTTTCACGGCTGCGCTCGCGGACCATCACCACGTCGTCCGGGCGGACCCGGAAGGACGGCTTGTCGACCTTGCGGCCGTTGACCTCGATGTGGCCGTGGGTGACCATCTGGCGGGCCTGGTAGATGGTGCGGGCGATGCCCGACCGCAGTACGAGCGCGTCCAGCCGGCGCTCGAGCTCGATGACCAGCGCCTCGCCCGTCTTGCCTCCGGCCTTCCGAGCGCGGTCGTAGGCACGGGCCATCTGGCGCTCGCTGATGTCGTACTGAGCGCGCAGCCGCTGCTTCTCCAGCAGCCGGACCTTGTAGTCACTGGTCTGCTTGCGGCCACGGCCGTGCTCGCCCGGCGGGTAGGGGCGTGCCTCGAAGTACTTGACGGCCTTCGGGGTCAGAGCGATGCCGAGCGCCCGCGACTTCTTGACCTTGGGACGCGACTGGTTCACGGGGAACGAACCTCCATGTAAGTTAGGTGAGCCTTACCTTAGCCGAGGAGAACGCATGTTTCGACCTGGGATCCCCCTGCCCAGCACTGGTCAGAGCCCCGAGGAGGGTCAGCCGCGTCCCATGGAAAGCACCCTGCGGCCCACACCGGCAGAGCGCGTACGTACTCTCGTTGAATCCAAGGCTACGGCTTCGTTGACGATTCCCGGAATCGAGGCCCAGGACGACATGGGGGCGGACGGCCCCACCGCCCGTACGGTCGCCCCGGACGGGGATGTGCTGCTGCTGGTGCCCAGCGCCTCCCCCGCCGCCCGCGCCGCCACCCACGCCCAGGACGACGAGCTGACCTGCGTGATGGAGATCACCGACGTCGCGCCCGTCGCGATGCCCCACCGGATCCGCGGCCGCGCCTGGGTGGCCGGCTGGCTCACCCCCGTCCCCTGCGGCGAGCGCACGCGCACCGCGGCGGCGCTGCTGGCCGAGCGGCATCCGGTGGGCGAACTGCTCGGCCTCGACCAGGCGCCGCGGCCGTCGCGGCGCGGTGGGCCGGCCGCCGGGGTGGGGCCCGCCGGGCGAGCCGCCTGGACGCTGCTGCGGCTGGAGATCGGCGAGGCGTGCGTGGACGACCTGTGGGGCGCGGACGGCGTCGAGCCGGACGACTTCACCTCGGCCGACCCCGATCCGCTGGTCCGGCACGAGGCCGATCTGCTCCAGCATCTGCACGCCGCCCACAGCGAGCAGGTGCGCGGGCTGTGCGCGCTGCTCGGCGACCGCTCCGGCCTGGTCTGCACCCAGGGCCCGGCCACCCCGGTGGCGCTGGACCGCTTCGGTCTGCGGGTGCGCTTCACGGACGAGGCGGACCGGCCGTTCGACGCGCGCTTCGACTTTCCCGAGCCGGTGCGGAACGTGTCCGAGCTGCGGTACGCGATGCATGCCCTGTTCGACGCGGCGGCGAGCTGAGGGCGTCCCCGGTGCGGGTGGGGTGACGGGGGCGGCCGCCAGCGGAGGCTGACCGCTATGACGAGAGCACGTCCGGACGTCGGCGGACCGCTATGGCGAGGTGGCGGCCGGACCGTCGGCTGACCGCTATGACGAGGTGGCGGCCGGGCCGTCGGCGGACGGCGGCGGATCGCCCCGCAGCCGTGCCCGCACCCGCTCCACCACATCCGCGTACCGCGCCTCGGCTCCGTACCGCGTGGGCTCGTAGTACCGCTTGCCGTGGATCTTGTCCGGTGCGTACTGCTGCGCCGCGATGCCGCCCGGCAGATCGTGCGGATAGAGATAACCCTGTGCGTGGCCGAGCTTCTTGGCGCCCTGGTAGTGGCCGTCGCGCAGATGCGGCGGCACCGGCCCGGCCAGGCCCGCCCGCACATCGGCGAGCGCCGCGCCGATCGCGGTGGTGGCGGCGTTGGACTTCGGCGCCAGCGCCAGGGCGATGGTGGCATGGCTCAGGGTGAGCGCGGCCTCCGGGAAGCCGATCAGGGCGACCGCCTGCGCCGCCGCCACGGCGGTGGGCAGGGCGGTCGGATCGGCCAGGCCGATGTCCTCGCTCGCCGAGATCATCAACCGGCGGGCGATGAACCGCGGGTCCTCCCCCGCCTCGATCATCCGGGCCAGATAGTGCAGCGCCGCGTCCACGTCCGAGCCGCGGATGGACTTGATGAGGGCGCTGGCCACGTCGTAGTGCTGGTCCCCGGCGCGGTCGTACTTCACCGCCGCCCGGTCGACCGCCTCCTCCAGCGAGGTGAGCGTGACCTCGGACTCGCCCTTGTCCAGGGCCGCCCCGGCGCCCGCCTCCAGCGCGGTGAGCGCCCGCCGGGCGTCGCCGCCCGCTATCCGCAGCAGATGCGCCTCGGCGTCCTCGGGGAGGGTGACCGCCCCGCCGAGCCCGCGCTCGTCGGTGAGCGCACGCCGCAGCAGCCCGCGCAGATCGTCGTCGGTCAGCGGCTCCAGGGTGAGCAGCAGCGAGCGGGAGAGCAGCGGGGAGATCACGGAGAAGTACGGATTCTCGGTGGTGGCCGCGATCAGCGTCACCCAGCGGTTCTCCACGGCGGGCAGCAGCGAGTCCTGCTGGGCCTTGCTGAAGCGGTGGATCTCGTCCAGGAAGAGCACGGTGTCCCGCCCGTACGCCCCGGAGGAGCGGCGCGCGCCGTCGATGACGGCCCGGACCTCCTTGACCCCCGCGGTGATGGCCGACAGCTCGACGAAGCGCTTCTGGGTGGCCTGGCTGACCACATACGCCAGCGTCGTCTTGCCGATGCCCGGCGGGCCCCAGAGGATCACCGACGACGGCCCGGCCGGACCCCCGCCGCCCTCGCCCACGAGCCGCCGCAGCGGGGATCCGGGGCGCAGCAGATGCTGCTGGCCCACGACCTCGTCGAGGGTGCGCGGACGCATCCGCACGGCCAGCGGGCTGCTGGCCGGATCCTTCTCCTGGCGGTCCTCTGCGGCGGCGGTGAACAGGTCTGGCTCCACGCGGGAAGCCTATGCCAACCCACCGACAACGCTGTTGGGCTCAGGGTTCGGAGGGCGCGGGCTCAGCCCTGAGCGCCCGTCCAGAAATCCCACCAGCGGGTCAGGATCAGCATGCCGATGACGCCGATCCACACCACCGGGACCACCCAGTGGAACTCCATGAGCCCGCGCCGCAGCCCGTCCGGCGCGGGAAGGTAGCCGTGCTTGAGGTTGTGGCCGGTGACGTAGCAGAACATCACGATGGTGGCGACCCAGGCGAGGCAGCACCACAGGCACAGCGACCCGATGACGTACAGCGACTCGTACTGCAGCCAGGTCACGAAGCCGACGCCGAAGAGCGTGCCCGCGTTGAAGGTCAGCCAGTACCAGCGCGGGAACCGCGCCCCGGTCAGCAGTGACATGCCCACGCAGATAACGATGCCGTAGGCGACGAGGCCGAGCATCGGGTTCGGGAAGCCGAACGCCTGCGCCTGGTCGCTCTCCATGATGTTGCCGCAGGAGACGACGGGGTTGAGGCTGCAGCCGGGCGTGAAGACCTTACCGTCGGCCTTGTACTCGAGGATCTTGTTCTTGTCGATCGTGATGACCCAGGCGGCCAGCAGTCCCAGCGCTCCGGTGATCACGAGCAGGAGGGCGAAGGCACGGCTGCCTCCCGTCCCGACCCGCGCGCCCTCCCGCGCCTCGCCGGACTCCACGTCGTCCATCACTGTCGTCGCCATACTCGCCGTCCGTCGCTCTCCGCCGTCTCCAGCCCCGTCGGGCACGGCCATTGTGCCGCACCCGCTGTCGCCGTAAGGCGCGCTTATCACGGTCATGCCATGGTGCCCCGTCCCCCGTTCGGAGGACATAAGACGGGCTTCCCGGTCGTCCCCGGAACCGGCGCGGCACCGTCACGCTCATGGACATGGCAGACGAAGCGGTACGGGTGCGCGGCCTACGCAAACGCTATGGCGCGGTGACCGCGCTGGACGGCGTTGACCTGGGCATTCGACAGGGAGAGGTGTTCGGCGTCCTGGGCCCCAACGGGGCGGGCAAGAGCACGACGGTGGAGATCCTCCAGGGCCATCGGAACCGGGACGCGGGCGAGGTCACGGTGCTGGGCCGGGACCCCGCCTCCGGGGGACGCGAGTGGCGGTCCCGAATCGGCATCGTTTGGCAGGATGAATCCGCCCCGGCCGAGTTGACGGTCCGCGAGACCGTTCGCCATTTCGCCCGCTACTACCCCTGGCCGCGCGACCCCGAGGAGGTCATCGGCCTGGTCGGTCTTGAGGACAAGGCGGGCAGCCGGATCAAGGCGCTGTCGGGCGGCCAGCGGCGCCGGCTGGATGTGGCCCTCGGCGTGATCGGCGGTCCGGAGCTGCTGCTGCTGGACGAGCCGACGACGGGCTTCGACCCGGCGGCGCGACGCCGGTTCTGGGAGCTGATCCGGCGGCTGGCGGACGAGGGCACCACGATCGTGCTCACCACGCACTACCTGGATGAGGCGGAAGCACTGTCCGACCGGCTCGCGGTCATCGCCGCGGGCAAGGTCGTGGCCGAGGGCGCGCCCTCCGAACTGCGCGAGCGGCACGGCAGCCGGGCGACGGTCCACTGGAGCGAGCCCGGCGGCGGGGCGCGCCAGGAGGAGACGGAGGCCCCGACCCGTACCGTCGCGGAGCTGATGCGCCGCTTCGACGGGGAGATCCCGGGGCTGCGGATCTCCCGGCCGACCCTGGAGGACATCTATCTGCGGCTCACCGGACAACTCGACGAGCAGCCCGGGGAGGGCGCGCGATGATGACCACCACGACCACCAGTTCCTCCACCGCCCGACGCGCCTCCGGGGCCGCCCCCGGGCGGCTGCCCGGTGCCTGGACCCTCGGGCTGCACCGGGGCGTCCTCGAGCTCAAGCAGTTCTTCCGCCGGCGCGAACAGGTGGTCTTCACCTTCGCCTTCCCCATCGTCTTCCTGGCCCTGTTCGCCTCGATCTTCCGGGACGATGTGCGGGGCGCGGGCGTGACCGCCTCCCAGTTGTACGCCGCGGCGATGATCGCGTCGGGGGTGATGTCGACCAGCTTTCAGTCGCTGGGTGTCTCCATCGCGCTCGAACGGGACGAGAAGGTGCTGCGGCGGCTGCGCGGTACGCCGTTGCCCCCGGCCGCGTACTTCCTCGGCAAGCTGTGGCTGGTCCTGGTCTCCGGGATCGCCGAGACGGTGCTGCTGCTGATCGTCGGCGCGGCGCTCTTCGACCTCGATCTGCCCACGGGCGCGGCCACCTGGCTCACCTTCGCCTGGGTCCTCGCCCTCGGGCTGACCGGCTGTGCGCTGCTGGGCATCGCGATCAGCAGCGTCCCGCGTTCGGGCAAGAGCGCCACCTCGGTGGTCGTTCTGCCGTTCCTGGTGCTGCAGTTCATCTCCGGCGTCTTCATCTCGATCGACACGCTGCCCGACTGGATGCTGACCGTGGGCGCGCTCTTCCCGCTGAAGTGGATGTGCCAGGGATTCCGCGGGGTGTTCCTGCCGGACTCGGCGGCCGTACTGGAGCAGGCGGGCTCCTGGGAGTACGGACGGATCGCCCTGGTGCTGGGGGCGTGGTGCGTCGGAGGATTGGTGCTGTGTCTGCTGACCTTCCGCTGGAAGAGCCGCCGGGACGGCTGAACACACCGGCCGGCCCGCGCGATCCGGACGTGTACCACCGCACCTACCGTCGCTGGGACGTCTATTTCGCGATCGTCTTCGCGGCCACGTTCCTGTTCGTCCTGGGCGGATCGGACCCCGGGCCCGGACTGCGCGCGTTCGCGGCGGCCGTCTTCGCCGCGACCGCGCCGTGGTACGTGCTGGTCGGCCGGCCGGTGCTGCTCGCGGAAGCCGAGGACCAGCCCCGCGCGGTGGTCTATCTGGTGGGGCTGTTCCTGCTGTTCGTGGTGCCGTCGGCGCTGGTCGGCGAGGTCCGGATCGCCATCTTCGCGCTGACGCCACAGTGCTTCATGCTGCTGCGGATGCGCAGGGCGCTGATCGCCGTCACCGTGATCAATGTCGTTCCGGTGGTGGTGTGGGCGCTCGTGGAGCGGCCGGATTCCGGGGATCTGTTCTTCAACTCCCTCTTCGCGGCCGTCTCCTGGGCCTTCTCCCTGCTCATCGGCAGCTGGATCATCATGGTCCTGCAGCAGAGCACCGAGCGCGCCCGGCTGATCGCCGAACTGGAGGCCAGCCGCGAGGAGGTGGCCCGGCTGTCGGCCGCGCACGGCGCCCTCGCGGAGCGGGAGCGGCTGACCCGGGAGATCCATGACACCCTCGCCCAGGGCTTCACCAGCCTGCTGATGCTGGTTCAGGCGGTGGAGTCGGAGCTGGACCACGATATGCCGCTGGCCCGCCGCCACCTGGGCCTCATGGCCCGTACGGCCCGGGAGAACCTCGCGGAGGCCCGGGCCCTGGTCGCCGGGGCGGGCCCGGCGGACCTGGACGGCAGTTCGCTCCCCGACGCGCTGCGGCGGCTGGCCGCGCGGCACGGCGAGCAGACCGGTGCCCCGGCCCGCGTCGAGGTCTCGGGGGCGGTCCGGCCGCTGCCCGCCGCCGTGGAGGTGGTGGCGCTGCGCGGCTGCCAGGAGGCGCTGTCCAACGCCCGCCGGCACGCCGGGCCGGGCGCAGTGGTGACCATCGTGCTCGGCTACGGCGAGGACGCGCTGCGGCTGCGGGTCCGGGACACCGGCCGCGGCTTCGACCCGAGCGCCCCGCGCGAGGGCTACGGCCTGGCCGGGCTGCGCGCCCGGGCGGGCGAGGTGGGCGGCACGGCTCAGGTGGCCGCCGCCCCGGGCGAGGGCACGACGGTCGCGCTCGAACTGCCCGTCCGGCCGCCCGCCCCGTCCACCCATCCCTCCCGGCCGACGGTACGAACGAGGAGCGCACGGTGATCCGGATCCTGATCGCGGACGACCACCCGGTGGTGCGGGAGGGGCTGCGCGGCATGCTCGGCGCCGAACCCGGTCTGACGGTCGTCGGCGAGGCGGACAGCGGCCCGCGGGCGGAGGCGCTGTGCGCCTCACTGCGGCCCGATGTGGTGCTGATGGACCTGCGCATGCCGGACGGCGACGGGGTGGAGTCGATCGCCCGGATGACCGCCGCCGGGCTGCCGTCCCGGGTGATCGTGCTGACCACGTACGAGACGGACGGGGACATCCTGCGCGCGGTGGAGGCGGGTGCGGCGGGCTATCTGCTCAAGGACATGCCCCGCGCCGAGCTGGCCGAGGCCGTGCGCTCCGCCGCGCGCGGCGAGACAGTGCTGGCCCCGTCCGTCGCCGCGCGGCTGATGGACCAGCTGCGCGACCGGCCCGAGCGTCCCCGCCTCTCCGAGCGGGAGACGGCCGTACTGCGGCTGGTCGCGGAGGGGTGCACCAACGCGGAGATCGGCCGCCGTCTCTTCATCGGCGAGTCGACGGTGAAGACCCATCTGCTCCGGGCATTCGGCAAGCTGGGAGTGGACGACCGCACCGCGGCGGTCACCAGCGCGATGCGGCTGGGACTGCTGTAGGAAGCGGAGAAAGGGGCCGGGGGAATTCCCCGGGCCCCCTTCACGCGTCGCTCAGGCGAGGCGTGCGCGGACCGCTTCGACCACCTCGGTCAGCGGGACCGGGGACTGCTCGCCGGACTCCATGTCCTTCAGCTGGACCACGTTCTCGGCGAGGTCGCGCTCGCCCGCCACGATCGTGTAGCGGGCGCCGCTGCGGTTGGCGGCCTTCATGGCGGCCTTCAGGCCCTTGCCGCCGTAGGCGAAGTCCGTGGCGACGCCCGCCGTACGGAGCTCGCCGACCACGCCGAAGAGGACCTTGCGGGCCTCCTCCCCCAGCGGCACCGCGAAGACGCTGACCGCGGCGGGCAGGTTCAGCTCGACGCCCTCGGCCTCCAGGGCCAGCACCGTGCGGTCCACGCCGAGCGCCCAGCCCACCGAGGGCAGGGCCGGGCCGCCGATCATCTCGGACAGGCCGTCGTAGCGGCCGCCGCCGCCGACCGCGGACTGGGAGCCCAGGCCGTCGTGGACGAATTCGAAGGTGGTGCGGGTGTAGTAGTCCAGGCCGCGCACCAGCCTCGCGTCGTCCTCGAAGGCCACGCCCCGGGCGGTGATCAGCTCGCGGACCTCCGCGTGGTACGCCTTGCACTCCTCGCACAGGTAGTCGCGCAGCAGCGGGGCGTCGGCGAGCTGCGCGCGCACGGCCTCGCGCTTGTCGTCCAGCACCCGCAGCGGGTTGATCTCCACGCGCCGCCGGGTGTCCTCGTCCAGGTCCAGGGCGCGCAGGAAGTCCTGGAGGGCGGCCCGGTAGACGGGGCGGCAGGTGGCGTCGCCCAGCGAGTTCAGCAGGATGCGGAAGTTCCGCAGCCCGAGCGAGCGGTAGGCGTCATTGGCGAGGACGATCAGCTCGGCGTCCAGGGCCGGGTCCTCGGCGCCGATCGCCTCCGCGCCGACCTGCGAGAAGTGGCGGTAGCGGCCCTTCTGCGGGCGCTCGTAGCGGTAGTACGAGCCCGAGTACCAAAGCTTGACCGGCAGCGATCCGGCCTTGTGGAGATTGGCCTCCAGGGCGGCGCGCAGCACCGAGGCGGTGCCCTCGGGGCGCAGCGCGAGCTCGTCGCCGCCCTTGGTGGTGAGGGTGTACATCTCCTTGGTCACGATGTCGGTGGACTCGCCGACGCCGCGCGCGAAGAGCTCCACGTTCTCGAAACCGGGGGTCTCGATGTAGCCGTAACCGGAGCGCTTGAGCGGTGCGGCGATCGCCTCGCGCACCGCGAGGTAGGTCGCGGAGGCCGGCGGGATCAGGTCGTACGTGCCCCGGGGGGCCTTGAAGGTGCTCAACGGAAGTCTCTCGTCACATTCCTCGTCGCGGAGCCGGGCGCTGCGCGCCGTCTCCCAGGCCGGCGGCCACCTCGCGCAGATACGGGTTGGTGGCGCGCTCACGGCCGATGCTGGTCTGGGGGCCATGGCCGGACAGGACCACGGTCGAGTCGTCGAGCGGCAGGACCACACGGGCCAGCGACTCGAGCATCTCGGCGTGATCGCCGCCGGGCAGATCGGTGCGTCCGATGGAGCCGGCGAAGAGCAGATCGCCCGAGAAGAAGACGGACGGGACATCCGCCTGTTCGGGCATCCGGAAGGTCACCGACCCCTTGGTATGGCCCGGGGCGTGCGTGACGGTGAGTTCGAGGCCGGCCAGCTTCAGCTCGGCGCCGTCGGTCAGCTCCTTGACGTCGTCCGGCTCACCCACGGTGAGTTCGCCCATCAGCGGCATGCCGATGGAGCGTCCGAGGGCCTTCTCGGGGTCGCTCATCATGAAGCGGTCGGACGGGTGGATCCAGGCCGGTACGTCATGCGCGCCGCAGACCGGGACGACCGAGGCGACATGGTCGATATGGCCGTGGGTGAGGACGACGGCGACGGGCTTGAGCCGGTGCTTGGCGACCGCCTCCGCGACGCCTTGGGCCGCCTGGTGGCCCGGGTCGATGATCACGCACTCCTCACCGGCGGCGGGGGCGACCAAGTAGCAGTTGGTCCCCCAGGCCCCGGCGGGGAACCCGGCAATGAGCACGATCGTCCTTAGAAGTCGTCCGGTGGAAGATTGTCGGCGGCTTCAGAGCCTACCGGCGGCGCCCCGGCCACAGCGAACCCGTATACGGTACGGCCGAGTCCTCGTACACAACAGCAGCACACCGACGGCACACCACACGCCATGAGGAGACGACCCGGTGGTCAGTAACGAGCAGCGGCGGAGGCAACTCGCCCGGGAGAAGTACCTTCGGCAGCAGCAGCGGCGCGAAACCGCCCGGCACAAGTCGCGCCAGCGCAATGTGGTGATCGCCGCCGTGCTGGCCGTGGTCCTGGCCGGTGGCGGTGCCGTCGCGGCCACGGGCGCGCTGTCCGGGAACGACAAGGACAAGAAGGACGACGCCGCCTCCTCCGCCACCCCCTCGACCGCCCCCACCAGCAAGGCGCCGGACCCCTGCGCCAAGGAGGCGAAGGCGGTCGCGGGCAAGAAGCCGAAGAAGCTGTCGTGGAAGAAGGAGCCGGCGATCACGATCGACAAGTCGGCCTCCTACACGATGAAGCTGGAGACGACCTGCGGGGACATCTCCGTGACCATGGACGCCGGCAAGGCGCCGCACACGGTCAACTCCTTCGGCTTCCTGGCGGGCAAGGGCTACTTCGACCACACCAAGTGCCACCGGCTGGTGAACCAGGGGATCTACGTGCTCCAGTGCGGTGACCCGCAGGGCACCGGCGCGGGCGGCCCCGGCTACACCCTCCCGGACGAGAACCTCAAGGACGCCTCGATCAAGGGCGGCAAGTACCCGGCGGGGACCGTCGCCATGGCCAACCAGTACAACCCGCAGACCAAGAAGGGCCGGAATACCGGCGGCAGCCAGTTCTTCCTGGTCTACAAGAAGAGCGACCTCCCGCCGGACTACACGCCCTTCGGCACCGTGGACAAGGCCGGGATGAAGGTCCTGCAGAAGATCGCCAACGCCGGGGCGGCTCCCCCGGACCAGACGATGAACACCGCCCCGAACGCCAGCGTGGTGATCAACAAGGCGACGGTCGGCAAGTCCTGAGGTCGCCGGGCCCGCGTACTGCGAAATTTCGGTCGCGCAGGATACGGACAGCCGGGGTACCGGTCGCCTATGTTGGCGTTGTGCAGGGTGCCTGGCCCGATGGCCGCCACCCTGATATGAGACCGGCCAGGGCGTATCCCGGCCGGAAGAAACTGTGGACGATGCCCGCGGGCCGCGCGCCCGCCCCCGGCATCATGTGGAGGAGGCGCTGTGAGCAGCGAGCCTTGGGGCCGCGTCGACGAGGCGGGGACCGTGTACGTGCGTACGGCCGACGGGGAGCAGGTCGTCGGATCGTGGCAGGCGGGATCGCCGGACGAGGCCCTCGCCTACTTCGAGCGCAAGTACGACGGTCTGGTCGTCGAGATCGGCCTCCTCGAGCGCAGGGTCAAGACCACCGATCTGTCCGCCAAGGACGCGACAGCGGCCATCGAGCACATCCGCCAGCAGGTCGACGAGCATCACGTGGTCGGCGATCTGGACGCGCTGAGGAAGCGGCTCGACAAGCTCGCCGGGGAGGTCGAGGTCCGCCGCGAGCAGCGCAAGGCGGCCAAGGCGGTCCAGGCCGACGAGGCCCGCAGGGCCAAGGAGGACCTGGTCGCCGAGGCCGAGCAGCTGGCCGCCAGCGAGCAGTGGCGGGCGGCCGGGGAGCGGCTGCGCGCCCTGGTGGACACCTGGAAGGGCCTCCCCAGGCTGGACCGCAAGACCGACGACGAGCTGTGGCACCGCTTCTCGCACGCCCGCTCGGCGTTCTCCAAGCGGCGCAAGGCGCACTTCGCGGCCCTGGACGCACAGCGCGAGGAGGCCAGGCAGACCAAGGAGAAGCTGGTCGCCGAGGCCGAGGCGCTCTCCGGCTCCACCGACTGGGGTCCGACCGCGGCCCGGTACCGGGAGCTGATGTCGGACTGGAAGGCCGCGGGCCGTGCCCAGCGCGAGTCCGAGGAGGACCTGTGGAACCGCTTCCGCGGTGCGCAGGACATCTTCTTCCAGGCCCGTAGCGAGGTCTTCGCGGAGCGTGACGCCGAGCAGCGGGAGAATCTCACCCGCAAGGAGGAGCTCGTCGTCGAGGCCGAGAAGCTGCTGCCGGTCTCGGACCTGAAGGCGTCCCGCGCCGCCTTCCGGTCGATCAACGAGCGGTGGGAGGCCATCGGCCATGTGCCGAGGGACGCCCGCGCCCGTATCGAGGGCCGGATGCACGCGGTGGAGCGCGCCATCCAGGACGCCGAGGACACGGAGTGGCGGCGGACCAACCCCGAGGCGCGGGCGCGCGCCGCGGGGCTCACCGGCCAGCTCCAGGACGCCGTCGACAAGCTGCGGTCGCAGATCGACGCGGCCCGCGCGGCGGGGAACAACGCGAAGGCCGACAAGCTCTCCAAGGAGCTCGAGGGCCGGCAGGCGCTGCTGGACCAGGCGCTGA
>NZ_JAAAYH010000148.1:0-19017 GCF_018035285.1 Streptomyces sp. MK37H
CGGGCGGCTCCAGCAGTGGTTCGGCTGCGGCTGTGGCGGCGGGGATGGTGCCGTTGGCCGTCGGGACCCAGACGATCGGTTCGATGATCCGCCCGGCGGCCTACTGCGGGGTCGTCGGCTTCAAGCCGACCCACGGGCGCATCCCCTCCGACGGTGTGATCCCCAACGCCCCGACCTTCGACACCGTGGGCCTCTTCGCCCCCGACGTGGCGACCCTCGCCCCGGCGGCGGCCGTGCTGTGCGACGAATGGCGGCCGTCCGGCGAGGGCGGGGAGGCGGCGGCGGGACGGCGGCCGGTGCTCGGCGTTCCGCTCGGGCCGTACCTCGATCGCGCCGACGCCGAGGCCAGGAGCTCCTTCGAGGAGCGGGCGGGGCAGTTGGAGGCCGCCGGGTTCACGGTCCGCCGGGTGCCCTTCCCGGACGACTTCGAACGGGTCGTGGCGGAGCAGCGGGTGATCAACCGTTATGAGCTTGCGCGGACCCACGCCGTATGGTTCCCGCGCCACGGCGGGCGGTACCGCGAGCAGACCGTCGAGGCGATCCGGGAGGGGCAGCGGATGAGCCACGACGCGTACGCCGCGGCCCTGCGCGCCCGTGCCGACTTCCGCGAGCGGCTGGTGGCGGCCATGGACCGAGACGGTATCGATCTGTGGATCACCCCGGCGGCGACGGGCCCCGCGCCGTACGGCCTGAAGAGCACCGGCGACTCCGTGATGAGCCTTCCCTGGAGCTACGCGGGAGCCCCCGCTCTGGCGCTGCCCGCGGGCCGGGCGGCCAATTCCCTTCCGCTGGGCGTGCAGTGCGTGGCCCGGCCGGGAGCGGACGAGCGGCTGCTGGGATGGGCCCCTGATGTGGAGTCGGTCCTCGTTGGGACGTCCGCACCCGTATGATGGGTATCCACTCCCGTGTACGGAGTTGGGGACGAGATGAGTGCCACATGGTGGCTTATGCAAGGTGAGGCCGCAGTCGGCGAGTTACGCCAGTACGGGGTCGACCAGCCGGTTTTTCTGTGTCACTTCACGCCGGGCCCGGCGTGGGAAACGGTCCGGGCGCAGTTCGAGGCGTGGTCCGCGCTGCGCGGACAGGATCCCGACGGAAGCCGTACCGCCCAGGTCATCCGGTCCATCATGGACCTCGGGCTGCGGCTGGTCCCCACGGACGACAGTCCGTCGATGGCGCTGTTCACCGAATGCATCCTGCGCATCGACGGTCACACCGCCCGGTTGCGCTGCTGATGCTCCGCCGGGCGTGCGGCCGGTAGCGTGCCCTCATGGACATCGGTGATGTGGTCGAGGACTTCGAACTGCCGGATGAGAGGGGCACCGTCCGCTCGCTCAGCGGGCTGCTGGCGGACGGCCCGGTGGTGCTGTTCTTCTATCCGGCGGCCTTCACCCCCGGCTGTACCAAACAGGCGTGCCACTTCCGGGACATCGCGGCGGAGTTCAAGGAGCTCGGCGCCCAGCCGGTCGGGGTCAGCGCCGATTCGGTCGAGAAGCAGGCGGAGTTCGCCCATGCGTACTCCTTCGGCTATCCGCTGCTGTCGGACCCGGAGGGGATCGTGCGGGAGCGGTTCGGGGTGAAGCGCGGGATCGCGGCGGTGCCGACCAAGCGGGTCACCTTTGTGATCGATACCGATCGCAAGGTGCTGGAGATCGTCAAGAGTGAGTTCCGGATGGGCGTGCACGCGGACCGGGCACTCGATGCCCTGAAGGCGAGGAACGGGTAAGTCCCGTACGACCGTCCGCGTCCGGCGGAAAACACTTGCGGGGGTTGCCTCTTGGGCGGCCCCCGCTGACGTTTGTGCCCTCTAGCAAGCGCTTGCCGACACGGCGTATGGTCAGGCGGCCGACCGTAGCTTCCCCCGCCATCGGCGAACCTCCATCGCCGAACTGAGCCGAGCCGAGGAGCCTCCATGAGACGCGCCGGTACCGCACTGCTGGCCGCCACCGCCTGCCTCGCCGCCTTGCCGACCGCCCCGGCCTGGGCCGGGACCCCCGGGACCCCCGGGCCCGCCGAAAGCCCGGCCACGGCCACGGCCGCGGTCGTCCCGCAGTGCGCCGGCACCGCACCCATCGTCTGCCACGCCGATGTCCCGCCGGGGACGTACGACGTGACGGCGGTCCTCGGCGGCGCCCAGGCGGGCAGCACCGGCGTCACCGCCGAGTCGCGGCGGACGGTGCTCGCCGCCACGCCGACCGCCGCCGGGCAGCGGCTCATCCGCTCCTTCACCGTGAACGTACGGGAACCGGAGGGCGAGCCCACCGGGCCCAGTGGAAGCCCCGGGCTCGACCTCGCCTTCGGCGGCGACGCGCCGCGCCTCGCCGGTCTGAAGGTCACCGAGGTCACCAAGGTCAGCGAGGTCACCAAGGTCACCGAGGCCACCCCCGGCCGCCGCCACCAGCTGTTCCTCGCCGGGGACTCCACCGTGTGCGATCAGCTCACCGCCCCGTACACCGGGTGGGGCCAGCAGCTGCCGCAGTTCTTCCGGCGCGGACTGTCGGTCGCCAACTACGCCGACTCGGGTGAGAGTTCGGGCTCCTTCCTCGCCGATCCCCGGCTCTTCGCCACCATGCGTCCGCTGATCCGCCCGGGCGACACCGTCCTCATCCAGTTCGCCCACAACGACAAGCAGACGACCGCCGCCGACTACCGCGCCAACCTCGGCGCGTTGCTCGACGGCGTACGGGCGCGCGGCGGCAAGCCCGTGCTGGTCACGCCCATCGTGCGCCGCTGGTTCAACGACGACGGCACCCTCGACAACGCCACCGCCCTGCACATTAACGGCCTCGGGGTGAATCTGCCCGCCGAGATGCGCTCGCTCGCCGCCGATCGGGGCGTACCGCTCATCGACCTGACCGCGCTCACCAAGCGACTCGTGGAGGAGCTCGGCCCCGAGGGGTCCAGGCGGCTGTACCTCTACGACGAGGCCCGGGACAACACCCACACCTCCGCCCATGGGGCCACCGAGTTCGCGCGGCTGGTGCTCGGCGAGCTGCGCGCCCAGCGCCTGGTCCCCGCCGGGGTGCTCCGATGACCGGCCTCGCACCACGCTCCACGCCGCGCCTCGCATCGCACCTCGCGCTGCCCCCGGAGGACCGCGACCTCAGCCCCCGCACCGGCTGGACCCGCGCCCACTGGGAGGCCGCCGCGGACGGTCTGCTCGCCGCCGTCGCCCCGTACGCGACCCCCGGCGGCGCCCTCTACCCGCTCCCCGGCGACCGCCCGAGCTGGTCCGGCCCCCGCTCCGACGGCCTGGAAGGCTTCGCCCGGACGTTTCTGCTGGCCGCCTTCCGCATCGCGGGTGCGCGCGGCGCCGACCCCGGCGGGCTGCTGGAACGGTACGCGGACGGGCTCGCCACCGGCACCGCACGCACCGGCACCGCGCGCCCCGGCGGCGAAGGACCCGGGGACTGGCCCCGGATCACCGACCGAAGCCAGCCGCTGGTCGAGTCCGCCTCCATCGCGCTCGGGCTGCGGCTCACCCGGCCCTGGCTGTGGGACCGGCTCGACGACGGCGTGCGGGAGCGGGTGGCGGCCTGGCTGGCGGACGCGCTCACCGCCGAACCCGTGCCCAGCAACTGGGAGTTGTTCCCCGTCGCCGTCGGCGGCTTCCTCGCCGAGGCGGGCATCGAGCCGGAGGCCGCCCGCGCCGCCGTGGCGCGCGGGCTGGAGCGGATCGAGCCCTGGTACACCGGCGACGGCTGGTACAGCGATGGCGCGGGCCGCGCCTTCGACTACTACAACGGCTGGGCCCTGCACCTGTATCCGGCGCTCGAGGCATGGCTGTCCCAGGACGGCGAGCGGCTCACCCGCTACGGGCACCGGCTGGCCACCCACCTCGCCGACTACGCCCACCTCTTCGGCGCCGACGGCGCCCCGCTGCACCAGGGCCGCTCCCTGACGTACCGTTTCGCCGCCGCCGCGCCCCTGTGGCTGGGCGCCCTCACCGGCCACACCCCGCTTGACCCCGGAACCACCCGCCGCCTCGCCTCCGGTGCCCTGCGCCACTTCCTCGACCGGGGCGCGACCACGGACCGTGGGCTGCTCTCGCTCGGCTGGTACGGCCGCTACGACGGCGTCCTCCAGCCGTACTCCGGCCCCGCCTCCCCGTACTGGGCGGCCAAGGGCTTCCTGGGGCTGCTGCTCCCGGCCGACCACGAGGTCTGGACGGCGCGCGAGGAGCCTGGGCCCGCCGAGCGCGCGGACGTGACGCGCGCCGTCCCCGGCCCGAACTGGCTGCTTCAGTCCACCGCGGGCGACGGTCTGGTCCGGCTCCACAACCACGGCAGCGAACACCTCCCGCCGCCCGGCGACCCCGACCAGGACGACCCCCACTACGCCCGCCTCGCCTACTCCACGGCCACCGGCCCCTTCCCGTACGGCGTCGCCCCCGACAACCACTTCGGCCTGGTCCACGGGAGCGGCCGGATCTCCCTGCGCACGGCGCTGGAGCCGCTGGGCGCGGGCGACGGCTGGGCCGCCTCGCGCCATCGGGCGCGGCTGGTGGGGGAGGAGGGCGAGAAGGTGTGCGTCACCTCGCTGGTGCTGGTGCGCGGCGCCGTGGAGGTCCGGGTCCACCTGGTGACCGGCGCGGCGCCGGGCCGGGCCGTCCGCCAGACGGGCTGGGCGGTGCCGGATCTCCGAGCGGAGGAGGAGGGGCCGCGGTCCGAACTGCTGCCGCTCCACGGCCTGATGAAGGACGGCGCCCTGCCCGCCGCCCCCACGGCCTTCGCCCGGCGCGCCGTCTCGCCCGCGCTGGCCGGTGAGACGACGGGCCGCGCCGGCGGCGACCTCTTCCTCTGCCTCGCCCGCCTCACGGCCGACCCCGACGCGCCCCCGCTGACCGACCTGGTCCGCGCGACGGCGGGCCCGGCGGACGACGGGACCCATCTGGTGACGGTCACCTGGTGGGACGGCGAGGTGCGGCGGGCGCGGTTCGGACCGGAGGGCGCGGTGCGGGTGGAGTAGGCACACGGCCCGCGGCCGCTTCCGGGTAACCAGCGGCGAGAGAGCCGAAGGGGCGCGCCGGTGTCGAAAGGGAGAGCGCGCGCAGGCCCTGAGGAACGAAGGGCCGAGCACGGTCGACCGTCGACACCGGCTTCAGCGCCCCGGCGGGGGCACCTCCCAGCGGTAGCTGGGGGAGAACCGAGCCCTTAAAGAAGGGGCGAGAAGGTGAACGAGAACTCGGCGGGGGCCGCGTCCAGGCGGTGCTCGTCCAGCACCCCCGGGCCGCAGGACTGGCTGCCGATGCCCTGCTGGCCGTGGTCCAGGTTCACCCACACCGTCTCGTTCGACGGCTCGAGATCCGGTGTGTGCTCGGCCGCGTCGAGCTGCTCGGTGGTCCAGCGGCGCGCGGTGAACCAGAAGGCCGGTTCGCCTTCGATCCGCACCCCCGATCCGTCCGGCGCGGTCAGCCGCACCCAGCGGACGTCGATCCGGGCGCCGTTCTCCTGCGGGCGGACGTACGGCGTCTGGAGCTCGTCCACCGACAGCGCCCACCGCCCCACGCGCGCGGCGGCGCGGGTGTCCGGGTACGCCTCGCCGGGGCCGCCGCCGAACCACTCGGCGTCGCCCAGCGCGGCCGGGACCCCGAGCCGCAGGCCCAGGCGCGGCAGCGGGAAGGTCCACTCGCCCAGCGGGGTGACGGAGACCGCCAGGCTCAGCCGTCCGTCCCCGTCTGCGGTCCAGCGGTAGACCGTCTCCAGGCCGATGTCCACGGCGGCGGGCGCGACGCGGGTACGGACGGTCAGCGCACCGTCCGGCGTCGTCTCCACCGCGTCGGTCCGGTGCCGCATCCGGTGCAGTCCGAACCGGCGCCAGATCAGGCCCCAGCGCTCGTCCGGCTGCCAGGACGCGCCGTTGTCGTTGTCGGTGGGCGCGCGCCAGATGTCCAGCCGGGGCGGTTCGGTGACGGGGAGCCCGCCGAGCGAGGTCAGGGCGCCGGTGGCCGCGTCGAAGACGCCGGGGCCGAGCACGATCCGGTCGCCGTCGCGGCGCGGCGCTTCCCCCGAGGCGAGGGTGCGCGTCCGCCCGGTGCCGGGCGCGGCGGCGGGGAGCTGGGCCCAGGCCACCGGATGGCCCGCCTCGGCCCACGCCGTCGCGGCCGCCAGCCGCGCCTCGACCGTCCACCACGCCTCCGCACCCGCCTCGGCTTCGGGCGGAGCCGGGAGCTTCAGAACGGCGGACTCGCCCGGGGGCAGCGGCTCCACCGCCAGCTCACCCGAGCCGATCGCCTCGCCCTCGGCCTCATAGGTCCAGGAGAAGACGAGATGGGACAGGTCGGCGAAGTCATGGCCGTTGGTGATCCGGACCGTGCCGTCGGCCCCGTCGCCCTCGATCCGCACCGGCTCGATGACCTTCTTGTACTCGATCAGGCCGGGGGAGGGGGTGCGGTCGGGGAAGACCAGCCCGTCGCACACGAAGTTCCCGTCGTGCAGCTCCTCGCCGAAGTCGCCGCCGTACACGTGGTAGAAGCGGCCGTCGGGGGCGCGCCGGGTGAAGCCGTGGTCGATCCACTCCCAGACGAAACCGCCCTGACAGCGCTCATGTTCCTGGAACAGCCGCTGGTACTCGCTCAGCCCGCCGGGACCGTTGCCCATGGCGTGCGCGTACTCGCACTCGATGAACGGCAGCGCCCGGCGCTTCGCGTCCAGCTCCGGATCGCCCCACGGCGGCTCGGTGCGCCGGCCGATCTGGTCGACCTCCTCGTGCGGTGCGTACATCCGCGAGTAGATGTCCGTGTCGGCGCAGGACAGATCGCCCTCGTAGTGGATCAACCGGGACGGGTCGCGCTCCCGGATCCAGTCGGCCATGGCGGACAGCCCGCGCCCGGTGCCGCACTCGTTGCCCAGCGACCACATCACCACGGACGGGTGGTTCTTGTCCCGCTCGACCATCCGCTCGGCGCGGTCGAGCAGCGCCGGGGTCCAGCGGTCGTCGTCCACCGGGTTGTTCCGCCAGTCCAGGTCGACGAAGCCATGGGTCTCCAGATCGCATTCGTCGATGACCCACAGCCCCAGCTCGTCGCAGAGCCCGAGGAAGGCCGGATGCGGCGGATAGTGGCTGGTGCGCACCGCGTTGATGTTGTGCTGCTTCATCAGCACCAGATCGCGGCGCATCGTGGCGAGGTCCACCGCCCGGCCGTTCTCGGGGTGGAACTCATGCCGGTTGACGCCGCGGAAGAGCACCCGCCGGCCGTTGACCTTGAGCAGCCCGTCCTCGACCACCACGGTACGGAAGCCCACCCGCAGCGAGACGCTCTCGCCCACGGTGGTCAGCCGCGCCTCGTACAGCCGGGGCGTCTCCGCCGTCCACGGCTCGACGGGGACGGTGGCGCTCTCCCCGGTGGCCAGGTCGAGACCCAGCTCGGGCACGGTGACCCGGCCGCCGGGGTCGGAGTCGATCCGCAGCGTGCCCTCGCCGGTGGTGTGGTCGTACGAGGCGTGGACGAAGTAGTCGTCGAGCGCGCCCTCGGGGCGGTGCTCGAGCGTCACCTCACGGAAGATCCCGGGCAGCCACCACTGGTCCTGGTCCTCGAGATAGGTTCCGGAGGACCACTGGTGGACGCGTACGGCCAGCACGTTGCCCGACGGCTGGAGCAGGCCTCCGACCGCGAACTCGTGCGGCAGCCGGCTGCCCTTGAAGGTGCCCAGCTCCTCGCCGTTGAGCCAGACCCGGGCGCAGGACTCGACGCCCTCGAAGCGCAGGACCGCGTCCCCGCCGGCGGGCCAGTCGCCCGGCAGGTCGAAGACGCGCAGATGGTCGCCGGTCGGGTTCTCGTCCGGCACGCGCGGCGGGTCCACCGGGAAGGGGTAGCGCACATTGGTGTAGATCGGTGCCCCGTGGCCGTGCAGCACCCAGTGGCCGGGTACCGGGAGCTCGTCCCAGCCGCGGGCGTCGAAGCCGGGGCGGGCGAAGGAGTCGTCCTCGGTGGTGGCGGTCGGCGACAGCCGGAACGACCACATCCCGTTCAGGCTCAGCCGCGCGGCGTCGGAGGATGGGGTCCAGGGGCGGGGCGGCAGCGCTCCCGCGCCGGGGGAGACGTCCTCGTAGTAGGGCAGTGGCGTGTGCTGCGTGGAGCTCATCGACTCTCCTCGGTCAGCCCTTGATACCGGTCTGTGCCACACCCTGCACCAGCCAGCGCTGGAGGAACACGAAGACCAGGACAAGCGGCAGGATCGATACGGCCGTTGCCATGAAGATCAGGTGGATGTTGATGGTCTGTGCGGTCATATAGGAGGACAGCGCGACCTGCACGGTCCACGAACTCTGATCCTGGCCGATGACCAGGGGCCACAGGAAGGCGTTCCAGCCGCTGATGAAGGTGATGACCGAGATCGCGGCGAAGAAGTTGAGCGAATTCGGCACCACGATGCGCCAGTACGCGCCCCAGTAGCCGAGCCCGTCCACCCGGGCCGCCTCCTCCAGCTCCTTGGGGAAGCCGAGGAAGTACTGGCGGAAGAGGAACGCGGTGAACCCGCTGAACAGCCCGGGGATGATCAGACCGCGCAGCGAGGAGACCCAGCCGAGCGAGGACACCAGCACATAGCTCGGTACGAAGGTCACGGCCGCCGGGACCATCAGGGTGAACAGCACCGCGTACAGCACCTTGTTCGCGTGCCGGTACGGGATGCGGGCCAGGCCGTATCCGGCCAGGGAGCAGACCAGCAGGGTGCCCAGGGTGTGCAGGACGGCCACCACCGTGGAGTTCCACAGGGCCTTCGCGAACGGCACCGAGGGGTCGTCGAACAGCTCCTTGACGTTCCCCCACTGGAGGTCGGCGGGGAAGAACCGCCAGCTCTCGCCGGTGATGTCCGCGTCGGTGGACAGGGCGTTGCGGACGATCAGATAGAAGGGCACCAGGAAAAGCACCGTGGCCACGCCGAGGGCGAGGTACAGCCCGGTGCTGCTCATGACCGAGCGCGGGGTGCGCTTGCGGGCCCCCGTGGGCCCTGGCGTTGTGACGGTCACTTCTCATCGCCCCTTCCGAAGCCGAGGAACCGGCCCTGGGCCAGGGTCACCAGGGCGATCAGCAGGGCGAGGATCAGGGCGCCCGCGCTGGCGTGGCCGTAGTCCTGATTGGCGCCGAGGGCCTGGAGATAGAGGTCGACCAGGGGCGGCCGGCCCCAGGTGGCCCGGCCCTCGTCGAGGATGTTGTAGAACTCGTCGAACGCCTGGTACGCCGCGATGAGCAGCAGCAGGACGACCGCGACCGAGGTGGCGCGCAGTTGCGGCAGGGTGATGTGGCGGAACGTCTGCCAGCCCGGTTTCGCGCCGTCCACGGCCGCTGCCTCATACAGCTCACGCGGGATGTTCTGCAGCGCCGCCAGGAAGAGGATCATGTAGAAGCCGCACTGCAGCCACAGCCGGGCGGAGCAGATCACCAGCCAGTACCAGGGCGGATGCGGGGAGGCGAGCCAGGCGATGGAGTCGATGCCGAACCAGCCCAGCACGGTGTTCATCATCCCGTAGCGCAAGCCGTTGAACAGCGACATCTTCCACACCAGCGAGGCCACGACGAAGCTGCACGCGGTGGGGAGGAAGAAGACCGACCGGAAGAACGCCTTCATGAAGCGGATGCGGTGGACCAGCAACGCGAGGGTGAGGGAGAGGGCGTAGGTGATTGGCACGATGATCGCGGCGAAGATCGTGAAGTTGACGAGACTGTCCACGAAATCGCCGTCGCCGAGCATATCGGCGTAGTTGCCGAGGCCGACGAACTCGGTGGGGGTGACGGTGCCCTGGGCGTTGTGCAGGCTCAGCCAGAGGCTCCAGCCGATCGGCACATAGACGAAGACGATCAGCCCGATCAGGAACGGGCCGGTGAACAGCCAGAAGTTGAGGGTGCGGCCGCGAGAGCCGCCGAGACCCCGCGGTCGTCGTCGGGCGGGGGCCGCTCCTCGGGGCACTCGGCCCTTGGCGGCGCTGGGGGTGGGTGTGGTGGTCGCCATGACGGTTCCGGTCGCCGGCCTATCGGAGCTTCTTCAGCGCGCGCTCGATCTTCTTGTCGGCCCCGTCGAGTTCGGCTTCGGGATTCTTGTTGTCGCGCACCGAATTGACCACCGCGTCGAGCAGGATGTTGAACATCCCCTCGGTCCAGTACGGGTCGTCGAAGACGCCGTGGGTGTTGAACAGTTCGACCGCCTCGGCCGCCACCCCGCTCTTGAGCTTGTCCGCCCCGGCGGCGATGCTCTTGCGCGCGGGAATGTGGAATCCGTAGTCGAGCGCCCATTCCTGCTGGTACTTCTTCTGGTCGATCCACAGCCACTTGACGAATTCCTTGGCCGCGTCGACGTCCTTGGCCTTGGCGGACACATAGGTGGACCAGCCGCCGTTGTAGACCACCTGGCGTCCTTCGGCGCCGGACTTGGGGAAGGGGAAGATCCCGAAGTCGTCGCCGAACGCCTTCTGGATCGCCGGTATCGCCCATATGCCGCACCATTGGATGGCGCACAGGCCCTGGAGGAAACTGGCCGGGTCCCATACCTCGGTCGGCGCGCCCAGGAGCAGTGACTTGCTCTTGTAGAGCTCCCGTGCCTTGGTGAGGGTCTCCACGAGATTGTCGGTGTGGTAGGCGATTCTGTGGTCCGCGTCCAGATAGTGCGGGCCGGTGGACCACACCAGCGGCTTGCTGATGGTCTTGAGGTTCTGGCCGATGTACAGCCCCTTGACCTTGCCGCTGGTGAGTTTGTGCGCGGCGTCGATCAGCTCGTCGAAGGTGGCCGGAGGCTTGACCCCGGCCTTCTCGAAGAGGGACTTGCGGTAGAAGAAGAACTGTGGATCGTCGATCATGCGGATGCCGTAGATCTTCCCGTCCACGGAATTCGCCGTGATGTCCTCCGGCAGGAAGTCGTCCTTGACATCGGCGATGATGTCATCGAGCGGAACGATCTGCCGGGAGCGCACCAGCTGCAGATCGGGGTGGTATTCGAAGACATCCGGTGCCCCGGATCCCAGCAGGGTGGTCGCCAGTTTCGACTCGTATTCGCCCGGCACCCATTCGATGGTGACCTCGGCCTTGCCGTAGGCGTCGGCGAACTTCTTCGCGGCCTGCTGGGTGCCCTGCTCTCCATAGGCGTGGTACATCTGCTTGATCGACTTACCGCCGCCGCCCGAGCGGCCGGTGTTCGAACCGCAGGCGGCGAGTCCGCCGAGGGCCGCCACCCCGCCCATCGCGCGCAGCACGCCGCGGCGGTCCCAGTCCCTGCCTCTGCTGATGTTCGACATATGACGTCCTCGTCTCCGTCGCCGCCAGGTTCCGTCACGTTCCTTGGTGCAGCGGGACGTTAGCCATAGACGAAGACTTCGGCAAGGGGTTGGACGAAGTGGGAGCGGTAAGGGTGGTGATGTCGCGTCAGGGCGCTGCCGGGCGGTTCGAGGCGTCGAACGAAAGGGGCGCGGAAGCCGCTATGGGAACGCTCCCACAGCGGCTTCCGCGCCCCGCGAGGGGCCGGGAATCAGCCGCGCTGACCGAGCACGAAAGTGGTGATGGAACGACCCGGAAGCGAGGCCGAGACCGAGCCGCCGGAGATCCTGGGCGCCGCCGCCCCGGCCCAGTTCTCGGTGGCCGACGTCGGGGTGGGTGTGCTTGCGGTTCTCAGTGCGTGCTGCGGTTCCTCAGGCTGTGCTGCGGTTCCTCAGGCTGTGCTGCGGTTCCTCAGGCTGTGCTGCGGTTCCTTGGTGTGGTGCGGCGGTTCTTCAGGCCCACCGACGCGAGCGAGCCCTCCAGGGCGAAGGTCGCCGCGCCGAGGCTCACGGGGTTGGACGGGATCGGGCACAGCACGATCTCGGTGTTCGCCAGCGGGCGGCGCAGCGCGCGCACCGCCACCGCCTCGCGCACCTCGGCGAGCAGCGGCTCACCGAGGGCGGCCGCCACCCAGCTGCTGAGCACGATCACTTCCGGGTTGAGCAGATTGATCAGATCGGCGAGGGCGGCGCCGAGATAGCGCGCGGTGGTGTGCACGACCTTCATGGCCACCGGATCGCCCTCCGCGAGGCCCCGGCCGAGCGCCTCGATGGTGGCCGTCTGGTCGTCCAGGTGCAGCAGCGGGCTGTCCGGGCTCAGCTCGCGCAGATTCCGCATGATGCCGGGGGCGCCGACATAGGTCTCCACACACCCCTGGTTGCCGCAGTGGCACTGTCGTCCGTCCAGGATGAGGGTGGTGTGCCCCCACTCCCCGGCACTGTTGCTGACCCCGCGGTGCAGGGTGCCGCCGAGCGCCAGCCCGGCCCCCACGCCCGTACCGAGGTTGACCACCACGGCGTCGTTCCGTCCGCGCGCCGCCCCGAACCACTGCTCGGCGACCGTGCAGGCGCGCAGCGGATTGTCGAGGTGGAGGGGGTAGGGGATGTGCTCGGCCAGCAGCCGCAGCAGCGGGACGTCATGCCAGTCCCAGTTGGGGGCGAAGACCGAGACCCCGCCCTCGCGGTCCACCTGGCCCGGCATGCTGACACCGACGCCCAGCACCCGGTCCGCGGCCACGTCCGCCTGCTCGACCACCGAGGACACGGCGGCGGCGATATGGGCCACCACCTGGGCCGGGTCGTTCTCCTCCGGGCGCAACTCCTCGTCGGCGCGGGCCAGGACGGTCAGCGCCAGGTCGAACAGCTCCACATGGATGTACGTCTCCGCCACATCCACGCCGATCAGCGCGCCGCCCGAGGAGCTGACCGCGACCAGTCCGCGCGGCCGGCCGCCGTCGGAGTCCTCGTAGCCGACCTCCACCAGCATCCCGAGGTCGAGCAGCTCCCCGACGAGATTCGCCACGGTGGCCAGGCTCAGCTCGGTGGCGGCGGCCACCTCCTGCCGGGAGACGGGGGATCGGGCCACGATATGGCGCAGCACCCCGTAGCGGTTGGCGGTGCGTATATCGCGGGACGTGCGCTTCACGCCGGAATCCCCTCTGCGCGGGCAGGTGCTGCTGTGTCGCGGGTGCCGCGCCAGGCTAGAGCGTGGGCCAGACCATAGACAACCCCTTCGACCAACCCTTGTACGAAGCGTCGGGGCAGCTGGGGGAGCCAGGGGGCGGGACCTGTCCGGCCGGCGGGAGCCATAATGCCGTCGACCGCGCCCGCGTGCCGCATTTAGCCTGACCGCCATGAGCGACCTCACGAGCGACCTGCAGACGATCCATGGCGTCCCCGTCCTGATGTGTGCCGCCGAGGGCGAGACCATCGGCGGTGAACGCGACGCGCTGGATCTCATCGGCAACGCCGGATATCAGGGCGCCCAGTGGGTCGTCATCCCGGTCGAGCGGTTCGACGAGGCGTTCTTCCGGCTGAGCACGCGCGTGGCCGGGGACATCATCCAGAAGTTCGTGCAGTACGCCATGGGGCTGGTGGTCCTCGGCGACATCTCCCGTCATACGGAGGGCAGTTCGGCGCTGCGGGACTTCGTCCGCGAGTGCGATCGGGGACGGCAGACGTGGTTCCTGACGGATGTCGAGGAGCTGCGGGAGCGGCTGAAGAGCTGAGGGAGAGCTGGGGGAGAGCTGGGGGAGAGCTGAGCGGAAGGCTCAGTCCGCTGCGAGCACCGCGCGGACGACGGGCCCGGCGGCATCTCCGCCGTGCCCGCCCCCGGTGACCACGGCGGCGGCCGCCACATCGTTCCGGTAGGCGGTGAACCACGCATTGGTCTCGGGCTGGCCGTCGATCTCGGCCGAACCCGTCTTGGCGCCGATGTCGCCGGTGAGTCCGGACATCGCCCGGGCGGCGGTGCCGCTGGTCGCGGTCAGCCGCATCATGGCCTTCAGCTGCGAGACGGTGGCCGGGCTGAGGCCGCGGTCGCTGGTGGCGATCTCCCGGTGGTCGACGGAGCGCGGCACGAGGACGGGCTGCTTGAAGGTGCCCGTCTGGGCGGTGGCCGCGACCGAGGCGATGGTGAGCGGGTTCATCTGGACCGTGCCCTGGCCGATCATTGCCGCGGCCTTGTCGTCGCCGCTTCCGTCCGGCACCTCGCCGTCGAAGGTGGTGACCCCCACCCGCCAGTTCAGGCCGAGGCCGAACACGGTGCGCGCCTCCTGGGCCAACGCGCCATCGGGCACGGCTCCGGCGAGCGATACGAACGCGGTGTTGCAGGAGGCAGCGAAATCCTGGGCGAAGGTGGCGGCGGGGTTCTCGCTGTCCTCGACGTTGTGGAACATCATGCCCTGTGCGTACGCGGCCGTCTTCGGGCACGGCACCGGGCGGCTCGGGCTGACCTTGCCCGCCTCCAGCAGAGTGGCCGCGGTGACTATCTTGAACGTGGACCCCGGCGCCGTCTGCCCTTGGAGCGCCGCGTTGAACTCGGCCTGGTCGGAGTTGGCCACCGCGAGGATCTCCCCGGTGCTGGGCTTGAGCGCCACCACGGAGGCGCCGTCGCGCGTGGCCACCGCCTTCTCCGCGCTCTTCTGCACCCCGGCGTCCAGCGTGGTGCGCAGCGTGCCCGGGGTGCCCTTCGTCACCACATGGAGCGTGGCTCCGGCGGTCCCGTCGGGCTTGACCGCCGAGACCTCCACCCGCGCCGTGCCGCCCGCGTCGGCCCCGTATCGCGCGCGCAGCGCGATCAGCACCGGGTCGAGCGAGGGATAGCGGCCCTGCCGCAGCTCCTTGCCGTCCCGGTCCAGCACCCGGACCGGCGGATTGTCCGCCAGATCCGTCCGTACGGACTCAGCGGCGCCCAGCTTGGGGTGGAGGACGGAGGGCCTCCAGTCGACCAGCGGCTTCTTGGTCGTCCGGCCGCGCACCACGGTCAGCCGTGATGCGTAGCTCCAGCTGGATTGGGCCTTGCCGAAGACCACGTCGGCCTTGACGGTGAACGGGACCGTGGTGCCCCGGGCCGTGCCCGGGGTGACCGTCACCTTCTTCACATGCCCGTCGTCGCGATAGCCGCTGAGGGCGCCGATGGCCGACTCGGCGTCGTTGGTGAGCCCGGCGGCGAGCATGTCATTGCCGTCCGCCCACGCGTCCAGGAACTCCCGCGCGGTCCGCCGGGCCTCGTCCCCGGTCACCGGACCGTCATGGGCCGCGGTGGTGTCGCCGCCGGTCACGCCCGTGTAGAGGTTGTACCCGCCGTAGCCGGCGACCCCCAGGAGCCCCACTGACAGTGCCCCTAAGACGACCTTCCCCACGGCCCGCATGGCGTCCCCCCGATTTTCACCTGTGGTCGGCCGCTTTCACCTTCGTGGGTGGCGCGGGCCGTTGCGCGCATCGCCCCCGTGCCGCTCAAGCGGCCGTTTCCACCTCGCCGCGCAACGCCCGTGTGTAGACCTTCAGCAACCGGCTGTACTCGGCCCGCTCCGAAGGCCGCAGTGCCCGGCCTGCCCGGGCCCGTAGGAAGACGCGTATCGCCTCGTTGGCCTGGTCGGTGGCGGGGCTGGTCAGTAAGGCGGGTTGGTGAGTAGGAGTCGGACGCATGACCATAAGAGTAGAGGCCCCTACCGACATTGGCATCGGGGTAAACCGCCCAACAGCGGTGTTACCGGCGGTATGTGAGGAAGACCGCATCCCCCGCGCAGGTGTTCTCCTCTATGTCCCCATGGCATATGCCCCGCCACGGTAGAGGTATGCCTCCTGGGCTCCCCTGGCGTTCCATCAGCTCTGACCAGCGGATTCCGGCCCGGTGAGGATCACTTCGAGGGTGCGGGGGCCGTGGACGCCTTCCACGCGGTCGAGTTCGATGTCGCTGGTCGCGGACGGTCCCGAGATCCAGGTCAACGGGCGGGCCGGGTCCAGGCGTTCGAGCGCCTCGGGGACGGAGCCCACGACCTGGTCGGTGACGCGGATCACGCAGATGTGGTGGTCGGGCACCAGAGTGAGGCGGCGGCGGCCCTGGTCGGGGCCGGCGTCCAGGACCACGGTGCCCGTCTCGGCGATGGCCACCGCGCAGCCCGTCACCACGCTGGAGACCGCGTCCAGGTCGTGTGGGGTCAGCTCCACCGTGTCCGGAACCCGGCGCACCGCGTCGGGGACGGCGGACAGCCAGGAGCCGGGCAGGCCCGGGGGCACGGCCACACTGGTCGCGCCGCGGTCGGCGAGGAGGCGGGCGATCAGGGCCGGGAGGGACGACGGGGCGTGGAGGGACGACGGGGTGTCGGCGCGGTGGACGATCGCGCGGTAGTCGGCCAGGTTCTCCGCGAGGAGGTCCGCGGTCCGGTCGGCGGTGCGGTCGCCGTGGACGCGGTGGTAGGTGCGCTCGACCGGCACCTCGCCGGGTGTCTCGGCGCGCGGCACATCGGCCAGGGCGCGGCGGACGCGGGCCATGACCAGGGCGCGCGAGCCCAGGCCCTGGGCGCTGGGGTTCTGGGTGCTGGGGTTCTGGGCGGCGGGGTGGTGCGCGCCGGGGCTCTGGGAGCCGGGGTCTCGCGGGGTCATGTGGTGTTCTTCCTTCCCTCCGTGCGGCTCCCGGTGCCGCTCCCGCCCCGGGTGCGCTGCCACCAGTCGCGGAACGACTCCTCCGGAACCTTCGGCAGCTCCCGCGTATCGCTCCACGCCCGCCCCGGACCGGGCAGCCGCCGCGGATGGAAGCGGCGGGTGCGGGAGGCCAGCCGCTGGCCGGTGCGCAGCAGCCGGGGGTGGTCCAGGGCCCAGCGGGCGGCGCGCATCGCGGCGCGCTCGGCGGCGTGGCCCTTGGCGGGCTTGATGACCGTACGGGTGCCACGGACGGAGGCGGGGCCGCCCTCGACCACGCGCTCGCGCAGATGGACCAGGATCTCCGGGATGTCGATGGCGACCGGGCACACCTCGTAGCACGCCCCGCACAGGGACGAGGCGTACGGGAGCGAGGCGTCCAGTTCGCTCTGGGTGCCGCGCAGTTGGGGGGTGAGGATCGCGCCGATCGGGCCCGGGTACGCCGATCCGTACGCATGGCCGCCCGCCCGCTCGTACACCGGGCACACATTGAGACACGCCGAGCAGCGGATGCAGCGCAGCGCCTGCCGGCCCACGGTGTCGGCGAGGGTGTCGGTGCGGCCGTTGTCGAGCAGGACGAGGTGGAAGGTGCGCGGACCGTCGGCGTCCGTGGTGCCGGTCCAGGTGGAGGTGTACGGGTTCATCCGCTCGGCGGTCGAGGAGCGCGGCAGGAGCTGGAGGAAGACCTCCAGGTCCTGGAAGGTGGGGACCACCTTCTCGATGCCGACGACGGAGATCAGCGTCTCGGGCAGGGTCAGACACATCCGGCCGTTGCCCTCGGACTCCACGACCACGAGCGTGCCGGTCTCCGCGACCATGAAGTTGGCGCCGGAGATCCCCACCTTGGCGTTCAGGAACTTCTCGCGGAGGTGGAGCCGCGCGGCCTCGGCGAGGTCGGCGGGCGCGTCGGTCAGCCCCTCCGGGGCCGGGCGGCCCCACTGCGACATCTTCTCCGTGAAGATGTCCCGGATCTCGCCCCGGTTGCGGTGGATCGCCGGGACCAGGATGTGCGACGGGAGGTCGTCGCCGAGCTGCACGATCAGCTCGGCGAGATCGGTCTCGTACGCGGTGATCCCGGCCGTGGCGAGCGCGCCGTTCAGACCGATCTCCTGCGTGGCCATCGACTTGACCTTGACGACCTCGCGCTCGCCCGTGGCCCGCACCAGCTCGGTGACGATCCGGTTCGCCTCGTCCGCGTCCGCCGCCCAGTGGACCTGGCCGCCGGCCGCCGTGACCGCGCTCTCCAACTGCTCCAGATAGTGGTCGAGATGGCGCAGCGTACGGTCCTTGATGGCCGCGCCCGCGGCGCGCAGCCGCGACCAGTCGTCCAGTTCGGCCACGGCCGTGGCGCGCTTGGCGCGGATGGTGTGGGTGGCGTGGCGGAGGTTGGCACGCAGCTGGGTGTTCCGGGTCGAGGCGTCGGCCGCCTGCGGGAAGGCGGGCATCCCCAGGTAGGTGGCCTGGTGGGTTCCGCTCACCAGACGTCTCCTTCCGTGCTGGCCAGGATCTCGGCGAGGTGGACGGGGCGGACCGTGGAGCCCTGGCGGGCGAGTGTGCCGCCGATGTGCAGCTGGCAGGAGTTGTCGAGCGTGCACACCGCCTCGGCGCCGGTCGCCGTGATGTTGCGCGCCTTGTCCGCCCCCATGGCCGCCGAGACCGCCGCGTTCTTGAGGGCGAACGTACCCCCGAAGCCGCAGCACTCCTCGGCGCCCGGCAGCTCCACCAGGTTCAGCCCCTTCACGGCGGCGAGGAGCGAGCGCGGGCGGTCGCCGAGCTTCAGCATCCGCAGCCCGTGGCAGGTGGGGTGGTAGGTCACGGTGTGCGGGTAGTACGCGCCGACGTCCGTGACCTTCAGGACGTCCGTGAGGAATTCGGTGAGTTCGTATGTCTTGGGGACCGCCTCGGCCGCCGCGTCCGCGAGCTCCTGGCCACGCCCCTCGGCGGCGGCCTTCGCGCCCATCCGGGGGTAGTTGTCCCGCACCATCGCCGCGCATGACCCCGAGGGGGTCACCACGTATTCGTAGTCGCGGAACGCCGTGGCGTAGCGGCGCATCAGCGGTTCGGTCTCATGGCGGTAGCCGGTGTTGAACTGCGGCTGCCCGCAACAGCTCTGTGCCTCCGGGAAGCCGACTTCCACGCCGAGCCGCTCGAGGAGCGTGACCACGGCTTGGCCGGTGCGCGGATAGAGGGTGTCGTTGACGCAGGTGATGAAGAGCGCTACGCGCACGGTTCCTCCTCGTCGCCCTGGCCGGTGGCGGCCGTGCCTCGGTCGGTGGCGGCCTTTCCCTGGCCGGTGGTGGCCCTTGTGACCTGTGCGTCTCCGAGTCGGGCGGCTGCCCGGTCCCACGCCGAATGATCACCTGTGGGCTCATACTGCCTCAGTGGCTGGGTGCTGTGAAGCAGGGCGCGCAACTCGGGCAGGCCACCAGTGACCGCTCCGGCCGTCCGGGCCTGGACCAGTACGTTTCCGAGGGCCGCCGCCTCGGCCGGGCCCGCGATCACGGGGAGGCCGCAGGCGTCGGCGGTGAGCTGGCACAACAGCGTGTTGTGCACACCGCCGCCGACGATGTGCACGGCGCTGACCGTACGGCCGGACAGCCGGGTGGCGTCCTCGATCGCGCGGCGGTGGGC
>NZ_JAAAYH010000149.1:0-18855 GCF_018035285.1 Streptomyces sp. MK37H
TCGCCGATGTCTCGCAGGCGGCGGTGGCGGTGCTGCTGATCGGACCGGCCGGAGCGGGCAAGACGACGGTCGCGCGCTACTGGGCCGACCGCCGCCGGGTGCCGACCGCGCACATCAGCCTGGACGATGTGCGGGAGTGGGTCCGGTCCGGCTTCGCCAACCCCCAGTCGGGGTGGAACGAGCACTCCGAGGCGCAGTATCGTCTCGCCCGCCGCACCTGCGGCTTCGCCGCCCGTAACTTCCTGGCCAACGGGATCTCCTGCATCCTCGACGACGCCGTCTTCCCCGACCGCCCGGTCGTCGGCCTCGGCGGCTGGAAGCGCCATGTGGGCCCCGGGCTGCTGCCGGTGGTGGTCCTTCCGGGCCTGGAGATCGTCCTGGAGCGGAACGCGGCCCGCAGCGGGAACCGCCGCCTCAGCGACGAGGAGGTGGCGCGGATCCACGGCCGGATGGCCGGGTGGTACGGCTCCGGGCTGCCCATCATCGACAACTCCACGTACGACGTGGAGACCACGGCCCGCATGCTCGACGAGGTCGTCACCCGCTCCATCGCGAGCCCCCCGAGCTGGTAGGACCCCCCGTCCCCCTTTTCAGGGCTCGGTTCTCCCCCTAGCTTTCAGGGCTCGGTTCTCCCCCAGCTACCGCCGGGAGGTACCCCCGGTCGGAGCCACTGGAGAAGCCGTACCCGACAGGCCTGCGTACGCTCGGGGACATGTCCGAGGTGTACGCGGCCCGACGTGCCCGTCTGCACGATCAGTGCATCGCGGCCGGGAGCGCGGCGGCGCTGGTGTCCCGGCCCGCCAATGTGCGCTATCTGTGCGGCGCCGTGCCGCCCGGGGCCGTGCTGCTGCTCGGCCCCGTCCAGGACGTGCTGGTGGCCACCGAGGTCCCGTCCGGGCCCCCGCTCTCCTCGGGCCGGCCGCGGTCCGACGAGCCGCGGCTGCTGGTCGTGCCCGGCGCGGACGGCGATCCGGCCGTGGCCGCCGCCGATCTGGCCGCGGCGGACGGCGCCGAGTCGCTGGCCGTCGAGGAGCACGATCTGACCGTCGCCCGCCATCGGGCGCTCGGCGCCGCCGCCCCCCGCGCCCGCCTCGCCGATCTGGGCCGTGCCGTCGAGCAGTTGCGGCTCATCAAGGACGACGAGGAGATCTCCCGTATGCGGATCGCCGGGGAGCTCGCCGACCAGGCGCTGGGCGAGCTGCTGGAGTCGATCCTGGTGGGCCGCACCGAGCGGCATCTGGCGCTGGAGCTGGAGCGCCGGCTGGTGGACCACGGCGCGGACGGCCCGGCCTTCCCCACCGTGGTCGCGGCGGGGCCCAACGCGGGGCGCCCCGGCCATCTGCCCACCGACCGGAGGGTCGAGGAGGGCGATTTCCTCACCATCTCGCTCGGCGCGGACTACCGCGGCTACCGCTGCCAGGTGGGCCGTACCTTCGTCGTCGGGCCCTCGCCCGCGGACTGGCAGGTCGAGCTGTACGATGCCGTCTTCGCCGCTCAGCGGGCCGGGCGGGAGGCGCTGTTGCCGGGCCGGGCGTACCGGGACGTGGACCGGGTGACCCGTCAGGTGCTGACCGCCGCGGGCTTCGGAGACGGGCTGGAACCGTGCACCGGACACGGTGTGGGCCTGGAAATCGACGAGGACCCTCGGCTCACACCGTCCGCCATGGGTAAACTGGACGCTTGTGTGCCGGTCACCGTCGAGCCGGGGGTCCACCTCCCGGGCCGGGGCGGTGTCCGGATCGATGACACGCTCGTCGTCCGCCCCGAGGCGGACGGCGGACCCGAGCTACTCACCATCACGACCAAAGAGCTGCTCGCGCTCTAGCGGAACCGGGCGCGCCGGCGGTTCTCTGGTCTCCACCAGCTGCAGTCCAGGAGATCCCGCAACCGTGGCATCCACGAACGACCTCAAGAACGGCATGGTGCTCAAGCTCGACGGCGGCCAGCTGTGGTCCGTCGTCGAGTTCCAGCACGTCAAGCCCGGCAAGGGCCCCGCTTTCGTGCGCACCAAGCTCAAGAACGTGCTGTCCGGCAAGGTGGTCGACAAGACCTTCAACGCCGGTGTGAAGGTCGAGACGGCCAATGTCGACAAGCGCGGCATGCAGTTCTCGTACAAGGACGGCGAGAGCTTTGTGTTCATGGACATGGACACCTTCGACCAGATCTACATCACCCCCGAGGTCGTCGGCGACAACGCCCGCTACCTGCTCGAGGGCTTCGAGGCCGTCGTGGCGATGTACGAGGGCAACCCGCTGTACGTCGAGCTGCCCGCCGCCGTCGAGCTGGTGATCGAGTACACCGAGCCGGGGGTCCAGGGCGACCGCTCCACCGGTGGCACCAAGCCCGCCAAGCTGGAGACCGGCTACGAGATCGGTGTGCCGCTGTTCATCACCACCGGTGAGAAGATCAAGGTCGACACCCGCTCCGGTGAGTACCTCGGTCGGGTGAACAACTAACCGTGGCTGCCCGCAACAAGGCCCGTAAGCGCGCCTTCCAGATCCTCTTCGAGGCCGATCAGCGCGGCAGCGCCGTGCGGACCGTGCTCGCGGACTGGATCCGGCTCGCCCGGACCGACGACCGGCAGCCGCCGGTCAGCGAATACACGATGCAGCTCGTCGAGGGATATGCCCAGCACATCGACCGGATCGACGAGCTGATCGCCACCTACGCGGTGGGCTGGACGCTGGACCGGATGCCGGTCGTCGACCGGAACATCCTGCGGCTGGGCGCGTATGAGCTGGTGTGGGAGGACGCGACCCCGGACGCGGTGGTGATCGACGAGGCGGTGCAGCTCGCCAAGGAGTTCTCCACCGATGACTCGCCGGCCTTTGTCAACGGCCTGCTGGGCCGTATCAAGGAGCTGAAGCCGAGTCTGCGTCGTGAGCAGGAGCCCCGGGAGCACCAGGCATAGCCGCGTTCATCACAAGGCAAAGCCGCCGGGGGCGGTGGAGGACCCAGCAGGGCTCCACTGCCCCCGGCGGCACGTTTCTGCAGGTGAACAGAGAAAGAGGGACTCAGACGTCTTCGTGCTGGACCGCGCGGCGGGCGTCGGCGCCCAGCACGCCCCAGCTGATCAGCTGTTCGGTCAGCACGGACGGCGACTGGTCATAGATGACGGCGAGGGTGCGCAGATCGTCCTGGCGGATCGAGAGCACCTTGCCGTTGTAGTCACCGCGCTGGCTCTGGATCGTCGCGGCGTACCGCTGTAGCGGGCCCGCCTTCTCGACCGGCACATGGGCCAGTCGCTCCAGGTCCAGTACCAGCTTCGGCGGCGGCTCGGCGGCCCCGGCCGGGCTCGTGCCCGGAAGCAGCTCCTGCACCGGGACGCCGTAGAAGTCGGCCAGCTCGGCGAGACGCTGCACGGTCACGGCGCGGTCGCCGCGCTCGTACGATCCCACCACCACGGCCTTCCAGCGGCCCTGGGACTTCTCCTCGACACCGTGGAGGGAGAGGCCCTGCTGGGTGCGGATGGCGCGGAGCTTGGCCCCGAGCTGTTTGGCGTATTCGCTGGACATAAAGCTCCCCGGACGCTGTATCGGCGTGCGGCTGTGCCGCGCGGCTGGTCACTCACTGTGAGGTTACGCAGCGTAATTTCCATTCGTCAAGCCGAACGGAGCGGAGGGGCTCCGGCCAGGGGTGTTGACGGGGGCACTCGGTACCCCTGCTAGTGTTAATGGCGCAAATCCGACCGTCCTTTAAGGTCCGTCCCGTGAGGCGGAGAAGGAGGTCCGTTTCGTATGGACGCCCGTACCTCGGACGCGCGCTCGGTGCTGGAAGCACCGGATATCGCGCGCGTTCTCACCCGCATCGCCCACGAGATCGTCGAGCGCGCCAAAGGCGCCGATGACGTGGTGCTGCTCGGCATTCCCACCCGTGGTGTCTTTCTCGCCCGGCGGCTGGCCGCCCGGCTCGAAGAGATCACCGGCAGGCCCGGCCGGATCCCGGTCGGCTCGCTCGACATCACGATGTACCGCGACGACCTGAGGCTGCGCCCGGCCCGCGCGCTCGCCCGCACCGAGATCCCCGACGACGGCATCGACGGCCGCCTCGTGGTCCTCGTGGACGATGTGCTCTTCTCCGGCCGCACCATCCGCGCCGCCCTCGACGCCCTCGGCGACATCGGGCGGCCGCGCGCGGTCCAGCTCGCGGTCCTCGTCGACCGCGGTCACCGGGAACTGCCGATCCGCGCCGACTACGTCGGCAAGAACCTCCCCACGTCGCTGCGGGAGACGGTCAAGGTCCAGCTCACCGAGGAGGACGGCCGCGACAGCGTGCTCCTCGGGCTGCGCGAGACCACCCCAGCGGACGGGAAGTAGCGCCTCTCACCGACGGCGAGTGCCGCCCCGGCGACCGAAGGGGAACCCGCCCGACGGACCACCGGTGCCGACAGGTCACCGGTCCCCGCGCCTGCCCGCCCGCACGCCCGCACACCTCCTTCACCCACGGAGCAACCGGATGAAGCGCCACCTCATCTCGGCCGCCGATCTCTCGCGCGACGACGCCGTCCTGATTCTCGACACCGCCGAGGAACTGGCCCGGCTCGCCGACCGGCCGATCAAGAAACTGCCGACCCTGCGCGGCCGTACCGTCGTCAACCTCTTCTTCGAGGACTCCACCCGTACCCGCATCTCGTTCGAGGCGGCCGCCAAGCGGCTCTCCGCCGACGTGATCAACTTCTCCGCCAAGGGGTCCTCGGTCTCCAAGGGCGAGTCCCTGAAGGACACCGCGCTCACCCTGGAGGCGATGGGCGCCGACGCCGTGGTGATCCGCCACCACGCCTCCGGCGCCCCGCACCGGCTGGCCACCTCCGGCTGGATCAACGGCGCCGTGGTGAACGCGGGCGACGGCACCCATGAGCACCCCACCCAGGCGCTGCTCGACGCCTTCACCATGCGCCGCCGGCTGGCCTCCGGGGCGTCCGGCGTGGGCCAGGACCTGGCCGGGCGCCGGATCACCATCGTCGGCGACGTCCTGCACAGCCGGGTGGCCCGCTCCAACGTCCATCTGCTGTCCACCCTGGGTGCCGAGGTCACCCTGGTCGCCCCGCCGACGCTGGTCCCCTTCGGCGTGGAGAGCTGGCCCTGTGAGGTCTCCTACGACCTGGACGCGGTGGTCGGCAAGACCGACGCCGTGATGATGCTGCGCGTCCAGCGCGAGCGCATGAACGCCGCGTTCTTCCCCACCGAGCGCGAGTACGCCCGCCGCTACGGCCTGGACGGCGACCGGATGGCGCGGATGCCCGAGCACGCCATCGTGATGCACCCCGGCCCCATGAACCGCGGTATGGAGATCACCGCTGATGTCGCGGACTCCGACCGCTGCACCGCCGTCGAGCAGGTCGCCAACGGCGTCTCGATCCGCATGGCCGTCCTGTATCTGCTGCTCGGCGGGAACGAGTCCGCCGTCGCCGCCGCCCGCACCGAGGAGAGCAAGTGACCATGAGCGACACCCACAAGACGCTGCTGCGCGGGGCGAAGGTGCTCGGCAGTGAGCCGCGCGACGTGCTGATCGAGGGCGAGCGCGTCGCCGCGGTCGGCACCGGACTGGAAGCGGACGGCGCCACCGTGATCGACGCCGCCGGGCAGATCCTGCTGCCGGGCCTGGTCGACCTCCACACCCATCTGCGCGAGCCCGGCCGGGAGGACTCCGAGACGGTCCTCACCGGCACCCGGGCCGCCGCGATCGGCGGCTTCACCGCCGTCCACGCCATGGCCAACACCTTCCCGGTGGCCGACACCGCGGGCGTCGTCGAGCAGGTGTGGCGGCTGGGCAAGGAGTCCGGCTACTGCGACGTCCAGCCCATCGGGGCGGTGACCGTGGGCCTGGAGGGCAAGAAGCTCGCCGAGCTGGGCGCGATGCACGACTCCGCCGCCGGGGTGCGGGTCTTCTCCGACGACGGCAAGTGCGTGGACGACGCGGTGATCATGCGCCGCGCGCTGGAGTACGTGAAGGCGTTCGACGGTGTCATCGCCCAGCACGCCCAGGAGCCCCGCCTCACCGAGGGCGCCCAGATGAACGAGGGCGTCGTCTCCGCCGAGCTGGGCCTGGGCGGCTGGCCGGCCGTCGCCGAGGAGTCGATCATCGCCCGCGATGTGCTGCTCGCCGCGCACGTCGGCTCCCGGGTGCACATCTGCCATCTGTCCACCGCGGGCTCGGTGGAGATCGTCCGCTGGGCCAAGTCCAAGGGCTGGAACGTCACCGCCGAGGTCACCCCGCACCACCTGCTGCTGACCGACGAACTCGTACGCTCCTACGACCCCGTCTACAAGGTGAACCCGCCGCTGCGCACCGAGGCCGATGTGATGGCGCTGCGTGAGGCGCTCGCCGACGGCACCATCGACTGCGTGGCCACCGACCACGCCCCGCATCCGCACGAGGACAAGGACTGCGAGTGGGGCGCGGCGGCCATGGGCATGGTGGGCCTGGAGACGGCGCTGTCCGTGGTCCAGCACACCATGGTGGACACCGGGCTGCTGGACTGGACGGGCGTCGCCGACCGGATGTCGGTGCGGCCCTCGGCCATCGGCCGCCTGACCGGCCACGGCCGTCCCATCGCCGCCGGGGAGCCCGCCAACCTCACCCTGCTCGACTCGGCTTACCGTGGTGTGGTGAACCCCGCGGGCTTCGCTTCCCGCAGCCGCAACACCCCCTACGAGGGCCGCGAACTGCCGGGCCGCGTGACGTACACGTTCCTGCGGGGCCAGGCGACGGTTGTGGACGGGAAGCTGGCGTGACAACTCCGAGTCATCCGGTGGCGGGCCTCGCGGGATTTGCGGGCCTCGCGGCCGAGCAGAAATCGCAGGACGTGACGGACTGGGCCGCCAGGATCGGCTGGGTCGTCGGGCTGCTGCTGGTCATCGCGCTGGTCTACTGGCTGATGCGCGAGGGCTGGAAGTGGCGCGGCACCCTCCAGGGCGACCTCCCCGAGCTGCCCCAGGCCCCGGCCGAGCCCGGCGAGCCCAGGCTCTCGATGAGCGGCCGCTACCACGGCTCCACCACCGCCGGGCAGTGGCTGGACCGGATCGTCGCCCATGGCCTCGGCAACCGCAGCCGCGCCGAGCTCACCCTCACCGACCAGGGCGTGAGCGTCGTACGGCCCGGCGCGCAGGACTTCTTCATCCCGACCGCCGAGCTGCGCGGCGCCCGGCTCGACAAGGGCATCGCGGGCAAGGTCCTCGCCGAGGGCGGGCTGCTGGTGATCACCTGGAGCCACGGTGACCGGCTGATCGACTCGGGCTTCCGCTCCGACCACGCGGCCGAGCACAGCGCCTGGGTCGAAGTCGTGGGACGGCTCACCTCGGGCGCTGTGCCCGCCAAGACGCAATCCGAAGACACGGAAGGCGCACGTTGACCTCCTCCCCACCACAAGGGCGGGGACGCCCCCTGTCGCCCAGGGGCTCTTCCTGCTTCACAGCCGACAGCCCCCGGGACGAACCCAAGCCGAGGTCTTACATCAGCTCCACAGGCCGTAACCGCCAGCCCGGCGGCCACTACGGAACGTACCAGCCGGGAGGAAACCCGATGCCCGGATTCATGAAGAATCCCCAAAATCCCGCCATCCTCGTCCTGGAGGACGGCCGCACCTTCCGCGGCCGGGCCTACGGGGCCGTGGGGGAGACCTTCGGCGAGGCCGTGTTCTCCACCGGGATGACCGGCTACCAGGAGACCCTGACCGACCCCTCCTACCACCGCCAGGTCGTCGTGATGACCGCCCCGCACATCGGGAACACCGGCGTCAACGACGAGGACCCGGAGTCGAAGCGGATCTGGGTCTCCGGCTACGTGGTGCGCGACCCGGCCCGTACGCCCTCCAACTGGCGCTCCCGCCGCTCGCTCGACGAGGAGCTCAGCGCCCAGGGCGTCGTCGGCATCAGCGGGATCGACACCCGCGCCCTCACCCGCCATCTGCGCGAGCGCGGTGCCATGCGCGTGGGCATCTTCTCCGGTGGGGCACTCGCCGACGAGGGCTCGCTGCTGGCGAAGGTGCGGGAAGCCCCCCAGATGAAGGGCGCCGACCTCAGCGGCGAGGTGGCCACCGAGGAGGCTTACGTCGTCCCGGCGATCGGCACCAAGAAGTTCACCGTCGCCGCGATCGACCTGGGCATCAAGGGCATGACCCCGCACCGGATGGCCGAGCGCGGCATCGAGGTGCACGTGCTGCCCGCGACCGCCACCGCCGAGGACGTCTACGCGGTGAACCCGGACGGGGTCTTCTTCTCCAACGGCCCCGGCGACCCGGCCACCGCCGACCACCCCGTCGCCCTGATGCGGGCCGTGCTGGAGCGCTCCACGCCGCTGTTCGGCATCTGCTTCGGCAACCAGATCCTCGGCCGCGCGCTCGGCTTCGGCACCTTCAAGCTGAAGTACGGCCACCGCGGGATCAACCAGCCGGTGCAGGACCGCACCACCGGCAAGGTGGAGGTCACCGCCCACAACCACGGCTTCGCCGTGGACGCCCCGCTCGACGCGCCGTCCGACACCCCCTTCGGCCGTGCCGAGGTCTCCCACGTCTGCCTCAACGACAACGTGGTCGAGGGGCTGCGGCTGCTCGACCGCCCCGCGTTCAGCGTCCAGTACCACCCCGAAGCCGCCGCCGGTCCGCATGACGCCGCGTACCTTTTCGACCGCTTCGTGTCCCTGATGGAGGGCCAGCGTGCCTAAGCGCACCGACATCCAGTCCGTTCTGGTCATCGGCTCCGGCCCGATCGTCATCGGCCAGGCCGCCGAGTTCGACTACTCCGGCACCCAGGCGTGCCGGGTGCTGAAGGCCGAGGGCCTGCGGGTCATCCTGGTCAACTCCAACCCGGCCACGATCATGACCGACCCGGAGATCGCCGACGCCACCTATGTCGAGCCGATCACCCCGGAGTACGTCGAGAAGATCATCGCCAAGGAGCGCCCCGACGCGCTGCTGCCCACCCTCGGCGGCCAGACCGCGCTCAACACCGCCATCTCGCTGCATGAGGCGGGCACCCTCGACGAGTACGGCGTCGAGCTGATCGGCGCCAATGTCCAGGCGATCCACAAGGGCGAGGACCGCGACCAGTTCAAGGAGGTCGTCGAGGCCGTCCAGGCCAAGATCGGCCACGGTGAGTCCGCCCGCTCGGTCATCTGCCACTCCATGGACGACGTCCTCGCGGGCGTCGAGGAGCTCGGCGGCTACCCCGTCGTGGTCCGCCCCTCCTTCACCATGGGCGGCGCGGGCTCCGGCTTCGCCCACGACGAGGACGAGCTGCGCCGTATCGCCGGGCAGGGCCTGGCCCTCTCGCCGACCACCGAGGTGCTCCTGGAGGAGTCCATCCTCGGCTGGAAGGAGTACGAGCTGGAGCTGATGCGCGACCGCAACGACAATGTCGTGGTCGTCTGCTCCATCGAGAACTTCGACCCCATGGGCGTGCACACCGGTGACTCGATCACCGTCGCCCCGGCGATGACGCTCACCGACCGCGAGTACCAGATCCTGCGGGACATCGGCATCGCCGTCATCCGCGAGGTCGGCGTCGACACCGGCGGCTGCAACATCCAGTTCGCGGTCAACCCCGAGGACGGCCGGGTCATCGTCATCGAGATGAACCCGCGCGTCTCCCGCTCCTCGGCGCTCGCCTCCAAGGCCACCGGCTTCCCCATCGCCAAGATCGCCGCGAAGCTGGCCGTCGGCTACACCCTGGACGAGATCCCCAACGACATCACCCAGGAGACCCCGGCATCCTTCGAGCCCACGCTCGACTACGTCGTGGTCAAGGTGCCGCGCTTCGCCTTCGAGAAGTTCCCGGCCGCCGACGCCCGGCTCACCACCACCATGAAGTCGGTCGGCGAGGCCATGGCCATCGGCCGCAACTTCACCGAGGCGCTCCAGAAGGCGCTGCGCTCGCTGGAGAAGAAGGGCAGCCAGTTCGACTTCACCGGGGAGCCCGGGAGCAAGTCCGAGCTGCTCCGGGCGGCCGTCGTCCCCACCGACGGCCGGATCAACACCGTGATGCGGGCCATCCGCGCCGGAGCCACCCCCGAGGAGGTCTTCGACGCGACGAAGATCGACCCGTGGTTCGTGGACCAGCTCTTCCTGATCAAGGAGGTCGCGGACGAGATCGCCGCCGCCGGCAAGCTCGGCCCGGAGCTGCTCGCCGAGGCCAAGCGGCACGGCTTCTCCGACGCCCAGATCGCCGGGATCCGCTCGCTGCGCGAGGACGTGGTCCGCGAGGTGCGGCACGCGCTGGGCATCCGGCCCGTCTACAAGACGGTCGACACCTGCGCCGCCGAGTTCGCCGCCCGGACCCCGTACTTCTACTCCTCCTACGACGAGGAGTCCGAGGTCGCCCCGCGCGAGACCCCCGCGGTGATCATCCTCGGCTCGGGCCCCAACCGTATCGGCCAGGGCATCGAGTTCGACTACTCCTGCGTCCACGCCTCCTTCTCGCTGCATGACGCGGGCTATGAGACCGTCATGGTCAACTGCAACCCGGAGACCGTCTCCACCGACTACGACACCTCCGACCGGCTCTACTTCGAGCCGCTCACCCTGGAGGACGTGCTGGAGATCGTCCACGCGGAAGCGCAGGCGGGCCCGGTGGCCGGGGTGATCGTCCAGCTCGGCGGCCAGACCCCGCTGGGCCTGGCCCAGGCGCTCAAGGACAACGGCGTGCCGATCGTCGGCACCTCGCCCGAGGCGATCAACCTCGCCGAGGAGCGCGGCGCCTTCGGCCGGGTGCTCACCGAGGCCGGGCTGCCCGCGCCCAAGTACGGCACCGCCTTCTCCTTCGAGCAGGCCAAGGGCATCGCCGCCGAGATCGGCTACCCGGTCATGGTCCGCCCCTCCTACGTGCTCGGCGGCCGCGGCATGGAGATCGTCTACGACGAGCCCTCGCTCGCCGCGTACCTGGAGCGGCACGCCGGGCTGATCTCCGAGCACCCCGTGCTCATCGACCGCTTCCTCGACGACGCCATAGAAATCGACGTGGACGCGCTCTACGACGGCGAAGAGCTCTACCTCGGCGGCGTCATGGAGCACATCGAGGAGGCCGGGATCCACTCCGGCGACTCGGCCTGCGCCCTGCCCCCGATCACCCTCGGCGGCTTCGACGTCAAGCGGCTGCGCGCCTCGACCGAGGCCATCGCGCGCGGGGTCGGCGTCCGCGGGCTGATCAACATCCAGTTCGCGATGGCCGGGGACATCCTCTACGTGCTGGAGGCCAATCCGCGCGCCTCCCGTACCGTCCCCTTCACCTCCAAGGCCACCGCGGTACCGCTGGCCAAGGCCGCCGCCCGGATCTCGCTGGGCGCCACCATCGCCGAACTGCGCGCCGAGGGGCTGCTGCCCTCCAGCGGCGACGGCGGCACGCTGCCGATGGACGCGCCGATCTCCGTCAAGGAGGCCGTGATGCCTTGGAGTCGGTTCCGGGACGCCTCCGGGCGCGGGGTGGACACCATCCTCGGCCCGGAGATGCGCTCCACCGGCGAGGTCATGGGCATCGACTCGGTCTTCGGCGCGGCCTACGCCAAGTCGCAGGCCGGGGCGTACGGCGCACTGCCGACCAAGGGGCGCGCGTTCGTCTCCGTCGCCAACCGCGACAAGCGCTCGATGATCTTCCCGGCCCGGGAGCTGGTCGGCCTCGGCTTCGAGCTGCTGGCCACCTCGGGCACGGCGGAGGTGCTCAAGCGCAACGGGATCAACGCGACCGTGGTGCGCAAGCACAGCGAGGGCGAGGGCCCGAACGGCGAGAAGACCATCGTCCAGCTCATCCACGAGGGCGAGGTCGACCTGATCGTCAACACCCCGTACGGCACCGGCGGCCGGCTCGACGGCTATGACATCCGTACGGCGTCCGTCGCCCGCGGCGTCCCGTGCCTGACCACCGTCCAGGCGCTCGCGGCCGCCGTCCAGGGCATCGAGGCGCTGGGCCGGGGCGCGGTCGGCGTCCGATCGCTCCAGGAACACGCGGAACATCTGACCGCCGCCCGCGAGGAGTGAGGCGAGGGAGGGGGACACCGGCCGGTGTCCCCCTCTTCATGAGCCCACCGCTCTTCATGCCCACGTCCTCGCTCTTCGGCAGAAAGCCCCTCATGTACGCGCTCCTCTTCAACCTGATCTTCCGGCGCATGGACCCGGAGAAGGCCCATCACCTGGCCTTCTCCTGGATCCGCCGGGCCGCCCGCATCCCCGTCCTGCGGACGTTCGCCGCCGCCGTCCTCGCCCCCCGCCACCCGGCGCTGCGCACCGAGGCGCTGGGCCTGCGGATGCACGGGCCCTTCGGGCTGGCCGCCGGATTCGACAAGAACGCCGCCGGGATCGACGGCATGGCCATGCTGGGCTTCGACCATGTCGAGATCGGCACGGTCACCGCCCAGCCGCAGCCGGGCAACCCCAAGCGGCGGCTCTTCCGGCTGGTCGCCGACCGCGCCCTGATCAACCGGATGGGCTTCAACAACGAGGGCTCGGCGGCGGTCGCGGCCCGCCTCGCGGCCCGGCGTCCGGCCTTCCGCACGACGGTCGGCGTCAACATCGGCAAGACCAAGGTCGTCCCGGAGGCGGAGGCCGTCGCCGACTATGTGACGTCCACCGAGCGGCTCGCCGCCCACGCCGACTACCTCGTCGTCAACGTCTCCTCGCCCAATACCCCCGGACTGCGGAATCTCCAGGCCGTGGACCATCTGCGGCCGCTGCTGACCGCGGTGCGCGAGGCCGCGGACCGCACGGTCACCGGCCGCAAGGTGCCACTTCTGGTCAAAATCGCGCCGGATCTCGCCGACGAGGACGTGGACGCGGTCGCCGATCTGGCCGTCGAGCTCGGCCTGGACGGCATCATCGCCACGAACACCACCATCGCGCGCGACGGCCTCGGCCTCACCTCCCCCGCCCGGCTCACCGCCGAGACCGGCGGCCTGTCCGGCGCGCCCCTGAAGGCGCGCTCCCTGGCGGTGCTGCGGCGCCTGTACGCCCGGGTGGGGGACCGGCTGACCCTGGTCGGGGTCGGCGGGATCGAGACCGCCGACGACGCCTGGGAGCGGATTCTCGCGGGGGCGACGCTGGTACAGGGCTACAGCGCGTTCATCTACCGCGGGCCGTTCTGGACCCGGGAGATCCACCGCGGCCTCGCCGCCCGGCTTGCAGCATCCCCGTACGGCACCCTGGCCGACGCGGTCGGGGCCGAAGCCGCCGCCTAGCCGGGGGGCTCCGCCCGCCGCACCCCCGCCGGGGCTCCGCCCCGGACCCCGCTCCTCAAACTCCCCCAGCTACCGCTGGGAGGTGCCCCCTGAGGGGCTGGGATCGGGGCATCACCGCCCCGGTCCCCCCGCGTGCCGGAGGGGCTGAGGGCGCGCCCGGAAGGGCTGGAACTTTTCGAGGAGAGACCCATGACGATCCCTACTCCCACCCCCTTCGGCACCCGCCTGCGCGCCGCCATGGACGCCCGCGGCCCGCTGTGCGTCGGCATCGACCCGCACGCCTCCCTGCTGGCCGACTGGGGCCTGGGGGACGATGTGGCCGGTCTGGAGCGGTTCACCCGGACCGTCGTGGACGCCCTCGCCGAGCGGGTCGCCGTCCTCAAGCCGCAGTCGGCCTTCTTCGAGCGGTTCGGCTCCCGCGGCATCGCGGTGCTGGAGCGGGCCGTCGCCGACGCCCGCGCCGCCGGGGCGTTGGTGCTGATGGACGCCAAGCGCGGCGACATCGGCTCGACCATGGCCGCGTACGCCTCCGCCTACCTGGATCCGGCCGGCCCGCTCTTCTCGGACGCGGTCACCGTAAGCCCCTACCTCGGCTTCGGCTCGCTGCGCCCGGCGCTGGACGCGGCGCGGGCGGCGGGAGCGGGCGTCTTCGTGCTGGCGCTGACGTCCAACCCGGAGGGCGCCGAGGTGCAGCACGCGGTGCGGCCCGACGGGACGACCGTGGCGGCCACCGTGCTGACCGCGCTCAAGGCCGAGAACGCCGCAGAGGCCGCGGAGGGCCGCCTCGGCTCGTACGGGGCCGTCGTGGGGGCCACGCTCGGCGGCACCGCGCACCGGCTGGGCGCCGATCTGGCGATCGACGGGCCGCTGCTGGCCCCCGGCATCGGGGCCCAGGGTGCGACTCCCGCCGATCTTCCGGCGGTCTTCGGCGCGGCGGTGCGAAATGTCGTGCCGAGCGTCAGCCGGGGGGTGCTCCGGCACGGTCCGGACGCCGCGTCGCTGGTCGCGGCGGCCTCCCGAATGGCTGATGAAGTGCGTGCCGTGGCCGAATAACCCGGCTACTTTGTCCGTAAATGTCTGAGTCGAGCGAGTCTGACCAGGACTTTTCGTCTGTTCTCGCTGACTGGAGCGGGATCGGCCGCTAGTCTCCGACGAGAGCGAACGCGCGCTGCGTTGCGCGTTGCTCCCCAGGTGAGGGGCGACTAGGTTCCTCACCGGTCCATATCCGACAGTTCGACATCCGAGGTGACGTAGGCGTGGCTCTTCCGCCCCTTACCCCTGAACAGCGCGCAGCCGCGCTAGAAAAGGCCGCCGCGGCTCGCCGGGAGCGCGCCGAGGTCAAGAATCGACTCAAGCACTCCGGCGCCTCCCTGCACGAGGTCATCAAGCAGGGCCAGGAGAACGATGTCATCGGCAAGATGAAGGTGTCCGCTCTCCTCGAGTCCCTGCCCGGCGTCGGCAAGGTCCGCGCCAAGCAGATCATGGAGCGGCTCGGCATCTCCGAGAGCCGTCGTGTGCGGGGTCTGGGTTCCAACCAGATCGCGTCGCTCGAGCGTGAGTTCGGCGGCGCCGCCGGCTGACCCGGCCCGGCGTTTCCAGGCACTCCCGGGAACCTGGATAATCGCTCCATGGCAGCACACTCCGCACGACCGCGACTGACCGTGCTCTCCGGCCCCTCCGGGGTCGGCAAGAGCACGGTCGTCGCCCATATGCGCAAGGAACACCCCGAGGTCTGGCTCTCGGTCTCCGCCACGACCCGGCGACCGCGCCCCGGTGAGCGGGACGGCGTCCACTACTTCTTCGTGGACGATGGGGAGTTCGACAAGCTCATAGCAAATGGTGAGCTGCTGGAGTGGGCCGAATTCGCGGGCAATCGCTACGGCACCCCGCGCGAGGCGGTCATGGACCGCCTCCACGCGGGCGAGCCGGTGCTGCTGGAGATCGATCTGCAGGGCGCACGGCAGATCCGCGAGTCCATGCCGGAGGCGCAGCTGGTTTTCCTCGCTCCGCCGAGCTGGGAGGAGCTGGTGCGCCGGCTCACCGGCCGGGGCACCGAGGCGCCCGAGGTGATCGAGCGGCGGCTCGATGCCGCGCGGACCGAGCTGGCCGCCGAGTCAGAGTTCGATATGACCTTGGTCAATACCTCCGTCGAGGACGTGGCCAATGAGCTGCTAGCCTTGATGCGAGTGGCTTGATCTTCGATTCACTCTTGCCATCAGGCGAAATAAGGAAGGCTAGAGAGTGTCCTCTCCCATGACCGCGCCCGAGGGGATCATCAACCCTCCGATTGATGAGCTGCTCGAGGCCACCGACTCCAAGTACAGCCTGGTGATCTACGCGGCCAAGCGCGCGCGTCAGATCAACGCGTACTACTCCCAGCTCGGTGAGGGCCTGCTCGAGTACGTCGGTCCCCTCGTGGACACCCACGTCCACGAGAAGCCCCTCTCGATCGCGCTCCGTGAGATCAACGCGGGCCTGCTGACCTCCGAGGCCATCGAGGGCCCCGCTCAGTAGGTTCCGGATCGCTTGAGCCACCGGCCCGGCAGAGATGCCGGGCCCGTGGTGTGTCATGGGTACGTGAGCCGACCCGGCGTACCGTGACTGGACGTACGGCCCGATGCGGCATACGACGTACCCGGTGGGGAGAGCCGAGCGATGGACAAGCCCGAGGTGGTCCTGGGCGTCAGTGGCGGGATCGCCGCCTACAAGGCGTGCGAGCTGCTGCGCCGCCTCACCGAGTCCGGCCATGACGTACGCGTCGTGCCGACGTCCTCGGCGCTGCACTTCGTCGGCGAGGCGACCTGGTCGGCGCTGTCCGGGCATCCGGCGACGACCGAGGTCTGGGAGTCCGTCCACGAGGTGCCCCACGTCCGCATCGGCCGGTCCGCCGATCTGGTCGTCATCGCCCCCGCCACCGCCGATCTGCTCGCCAAGGCCGCCCATGGCCTGGCGGACGACCTGCTCACCAATACGCTCCTCACCGCGCGCTGTCCGGTCGTCTTCGCGCCCGCGATGCACACCGAGATGTGGGAGCACCCCGCCACCCAGGAGAACGTGGCGACGCTGCGCCGCCGCGGCGCCATCGTCATCGAGCCAGCCGTGGGGCGGCTCACCGGCGTGGACACCGGCAAGGGGCGGCTGCCGGACCCCGGCGAGATCTTCGAGGTCTGCCGCCGGGTGCTGGCCCGCGGCACCGAGGCGCTCACCGCCGATCTGGCCGGCCGCCATGTCGTGGTCAGCGCCGGCGGCACCCGCGAGCCGCTGGACCCGGTGCGCTTCCTCGGCAACCGCTCCACCGGCCGCCAGGGGTACGCCCTGGCCCGCGCCGCCGTCGCCCGGGGCGCGCGGGTGACGCTCGTCTCGGCCAACAGCGAGCTGCCCGACCCGGCCGGCGCCGATGTGGTGCGCGCGGGCACCGCGGCACAGCTGCGGGAGGCCGTCCTCAAGGCCGCCGCGGACGCCGACGCCGTGGTGATGGCCGCCGCCGTCGCCGATTTCCGCCCCGCGCGGTACGCCGAGGGGAAGATCAAGAAGCGCGAGGGCCAGGAGCCCGAGCCGCTCGCCCTGGTGCGGAATCCGGACATCCTCGCCGAGATCTCCGCGGAGCGCGCCCGCCCCGGCCAGATCGTGGTCGGCTTCGCCGCCGAGACCGACGACGTGCTCGCGAACGGCCGCGCGAAGCTGGCGCGCAAGGGGTGCGATCTGCTCGTGGTGAACGAGGTCGGGGAGCACAAGACCTTCGGGGCCGAGACCAACGAGGCCGTGGTGCTCGGCGCCGACGGCACCGAGACGCCCGTGCCGTACGGCCCCAAGGGCGCGCTCGCCGACACGGTCTGGGACCTGGTGGCCCGCCGCCTGGGCTGAGCGCGCGGCGGAGGCTCCCCGGGACTTCTCGCCGGGCTCGGCAGGGGCAGGACACGGCCGATCGGGCTCATGACACATTCCTGCCACGGCGGGGTGGGGCTGTATTTCGGCTTGAGGCAAGGTATGTTCCCGGTCACGGGCCTGCCCGTTCTGTGGGACGGGGATGCTTGACCGGTGGACGTGCCGGATAAACTGGCCCAGGAACCGCATCGGGCGCAGCCCCCGCGCGGTCCCGACCATGATCAGCCAGCAGCCGCTGCAACCCCAGGGAGCGATGTGTCCCGCCGCCTGTTCACCTCGGAATCCGTGACCGAGGGTCACCCCGACAAGATCGCTGACCAGATCAGCGACACCATTCTCGACGCCCTTCTGCGGGAGGACCCGCACTCCCGGGTCGCGGTCGAGACCTTGATCACCACCGGTCTGGTGCACGTGGCCGGCGAGGTGACGACCAAGGCGTACGCCGATATCGCGACGCTCGTGCGGAACAAGGTCCTCGACATCGGCTACGACTCGTCGAAGAAGGGCTTCGACGGCGCCTCCTGCGGCGTCTCGGTGTCGATCGGCTCACAGTCCCCGGACATCGCCCAGGGTGTGGACTCCGCCTACGAGCTCCGGGTCGAGGGCGACGAGGACGAGCTGGACAAGCAGGGCGCGGGCGACCAGGGCCTGATGTTCGGGTACGCCTGCGACGAGACGCCCGAGCTGATGCCGCTGCCGATCAACCTGGCGCACCGGCTCTCCCGCCGGCTGTCCGACGTCCGCAAGAACGGGACCATCCCGTACCTGCGCCCGGACGGCAAGACCCAGGTCACCATCGAGTACGACGGCCACAAGGCGGTCCGCCTGGACACCGTCGTCGTCTCCTCGCAGCACGCCTCCGACATCGACCTGGACTCGCTGCTGGCGCCCGACATCCGGGAATTCGTGGTCGAGCACGTGCTGAACGAGCTGGTCGAGGACGGCATCAAGCTCGACACCGAGGGCTACCGGCTGCTGGTCAACCCGACCGGCCGCTTCGAGATCGGCGGCCCGATGGGCGACGCCGGCCTCACCGGCCGCAAGATCATCATCGACACCTACGGCGGCATGTCCCGCCACGGCGGCGGCGCCTTCTCCGGCAAGGACCCCTCCAAGGTCGACCGCTCCGCCGCCTACGCCATGCGCTGGGTCGCCAAGAACGTGGTGGCCGCCGGCCTCGCCCAGCGCTGCGAGGTGCAGGTCGCGTACGCCATCGGCAAGGCCGAGCCGGTCGGCCTCTTCGTCGAGACCTTCGGCACGGCGGCGGTCGACGCCGAGAAGATCGAGAAGGCCATCTCCGAGGTCTTCGACCTCCGCCCGGCCGCGATCATCCGCGACCTCGACCTGCTCCGCCCGATCTACGCCCAGACCGCGGCGTACGGCCACTTCGGCCGCGAGCACTCCGACTTCACCTGGGAGCGCACCGACCGCGTCGACGCCCTCCGCGCGGCGGCGGGTCTGTAAGCCCCCGGCTCGATTCACCGATCCCGACGAAGGCCCGGGCGTCCCTGCGGCGTCCGGGCCTTCGCATGCGTCCCTGTCCGTGCGGTCTGCTAAGACTTGATCTGTGAGCAGGGACAACGAGCGGCCGAGGGATCCGGCGGAGGCGCCGGAGGCGTCGGAGGCGCCGGAGGGGGAGCAGCTCGCGCTCATTCGGGAGACGGTGCGCAAGGCCAAGGTGCCCAAGGCCAAGCCGCGGACCTGGCGGGGGGCGGCGCTGGCCGCGGAGCGGCCGGTGGCGCGGGTGCTGGTCGACAAGGGGCCGGTCCACCTCGACAAGCTGTGGGACTACGCGGTGCCGGCCGAGATGGA